>JAJDZO010000246.1 GCA_022824605.1 Acidimicrobiia bacterium | reverse complement strand
CGCCATCAGACCCATCAGCGACTGCGACACCGCCAGCACCCGGCGCCGCGGGTAGTGGTCGGCCACCACCCCCGCGGCCGGCGCGATCACCGCCATGGTGGCGAACTGCGCGAACCCGGTGAAACCGACCCAGCCGGGGCTGCGAGTGAGGTCCCACATCACCGCGGGCAGCGCCACGATCTGGAACTGGCGGGCCGAATTGGCCACCAATCCGCTGAACCAGAAATAGCGGAAGCTGCGGTAGCTGAACGAAGCGAACGCAGCCGGGGGCATCAAAGCACCGTAGCGGCCCGAACCTGTCAGTCTCCCCCACCACGCTGTTGCGGCCGCTCGCCGGACCGGGCGCAACCTGGGGTGCAGGCGGCCATACTGCGGCCATGTCCTACGTGATGATCGACACTTCAGACGGTGTGGCTCAGTTGACGCTCAACGATCCCGGCAAGCGCAACGCCATCACCCAAGCCATGAACGACGAGATCGTCGCCGCCCTCGACGAACTGGAGCCCGACCCGGCCATCGGCGCTCTGGTGGTGACCGGAGCCGGCAAGGGCTTCTGTGCCGGCGCCGACCTCGACGATCTGCTGGCGGCGCGAGACACCGGCATCACCGGCATCTACGAAGGGTTCCTGCGGGTGGCCCACTCGCCGCTGGCCACCGTGGCCGCGGTCAACGGCGCGGCGGTGGGCGCGGGCATGAACATGGTGGTGGCCTGCGACCTCGTGCTGGCCGCCCGCCGCTACGCCCGCTTCGACTCACGCTTCCTGCAGATCGGCATCCATCCCGGCGGCGGCCACACCTGGCGCCTGCGACACATAACCGACCGCAGCACCGCCATGGCGATGGTGATCTTCGGACAGGTTCTGGCGGCCGACGAGGCGCACCGCACCGGTTTGGCGTGGGAGGTGGTCGACGACGACACGCTGCTGGCCCGGGCCCACGAACTGGCCGCTCGGGCCGCAGCCCAACCCAAGGAACTGGTAGCCCGCACCAAGGCCACCATCCTGTCGCTGGACGAGATCGAGGACTCGGCCGCGGCGGTGGATCACGAGCTTCACCCCCAGCTGTGGTCGATGGACCAGCCCGCCTTCACGAACCTCGTGCGCCGACTCCAGTCGGAGATCACCTCCAGGGACTAGAGGCCGAGCGAATAGGCGAGCGGGTCGGCTGGGGCGCTATCCAGGCGGCGAACAGTTCGGCGGCCCGGACCCGCCACTCCTCCTCGGTGATGGCGAAACGGTGGTGGTCCTCCCACACGCCGTTGATCTCGACGTAACGCTCGGCCAGCCCCTCATAGCGCAGCCCGAGCTTCTCCATCACCCGCAGACTGGCCGAGTTGCGGGGCACGATCGACACCTGGAGCCGGTGCAGCCTCAACTCCTCGAAGGCGAAGCGAGCGGCCACTACCAGCGCCTCGGGGGTGTAGCCGTTGCCGGCGACAGCCTCATCGATCCAGTAGCCCACATAGCACGACTGGAACGGTCCTCGCTGAATGGACGAGAGGTTCATCTCGCCCCGGAAGTGACCTTCTACGAACACCCCGAACCCGTAGCCGGTCCCCCGCTGGCGCTCACGGCGGCGGGCCGCGCAACGCTCAGCGAACGCCCTCGGATCGTTGGCGGTGTCGGGCCGACCGGGCACGGGGCGCGGCTCCCAACGCTTGAGCCGGTCTCGGTTGCGCCGGCGCACCTCGCGCCACGCGCCGAAGTCGTCGCGTGTCAACGGCCGCAGCAACACTCGCCGCCCCAGCAGTGTGCTCACAACCGCGCACTCTAGCCATACGCCGACGCTCGCAAGGAACGGGCCCACCGGCGACGCCAGGCGTTACGCCGCTCAGCGGCCCACCGTTGTCGCGTCGGGGCGGGGTGTTTCCCGCTCTTGTTCGCTGCGACCTGTGGGCCGCCCAAGCCACGGCATGGCCGCCCACGGCCTCGCCCGTATGCGCCGGATTGGCCCGCCTATTCGCTCGGCCTCTGAGCCTCAGGGATTCAGCATCGACATGGCCAGGCCGTCGAGGAGATCGGCCTCAGACACCAGACACTCTTCGAAATCGAAGTACCGCATGATCCTCACCAGGATGCAGACGCCAGCCACTATCACATCGGCGCGGCCCGGATGCAGGCCCGGGTTGTGGATCCGGTCGGCCAGGGACTCGGTGGCCAGCGTGCGGAACACGTCCTCGGCCGCCTCCTTCGACAGCCCGAAATGGTGGATCCGGTCGCGGTCGTAGGTGGCCAAGCCCAGCTCCACCGCGGCCACGGTGGTGATCGTTCCGGCCACGCCCACCAGCCGGCAGGGATCGGCGAGCGCGGGAACGGCTCGCAGCGCATCGTCGAGGTGCAACTCGGTGACCGACAGGCACGACGAGAGCTCCTCGGGCCGCGGCGGATCGTGGTGGATGTACTTCTCGGTGAGCCGCACGCTGCCGATGTCGAGCGACAACGCATCGGTGCAGTGGCGCTCGCCGTAGGACAGCTCCGTTGAGCCGCCGCCGATGTCCACCACCAGATAGGGACCCTCGTCGGGGCGAAGGTCGCGGACCGCGCCCCGGAAGGACGCTTCGGCCTCGTCATGGCCCGACAGAACCTCCGGCACGGTCTGCAGGATCGCCTCGGCCGGTTCGAGGAACTCCGAGCGGTTGGCCGCGTCACGCACCGCCGAGGTGGCGATCACCCTCACCGCGGCCGGCTCGTGGCGGTCGATGTCTCGCCGGTACTCCCTCAGGCACTCCAGGGTGCGCTCGACGGCGGACGGATCGAGCGTCCCGGTTGCGTCCACGCCGCGGCCCAGACGGGTTATCGCCGCACGCCTCACAGCCGCGGGCTCCTCGCCGCCGGTGATGAGCAGACGGGTGGTGTTGGTGCCGCAGTCCACCACGGCCACCGGAGCGCCGGTCACTGCACCCTCCGAAGAGGCACGGCCGCATCCGGTCCGAGACGCTCGGCCACCCAGCGCCCCACCGGGTCACCGCCGCCGGCCAGATGCCAGGCGTAGTGGGCGTGCAGGCACTTCACCCCTCGGCGGGTGCCGCCCACACCGCCAGAGGGTCTAGGCCCCCTATGGCCTTCAGGGACGGCCGCGTCGCGCTCGGCGGCGTAACGGTCATGGGCCTCAGACAGCTCCGCAGGGTCGACGGCCGCCTCCGCGGCCCGCACGCCGCCCTGGGACTCCAAGCGCCCGACCAGGCGCCGGAGCGTCTCGTCGACAAACCAGTAGCGGGTGGGCATGGGACGCCCGTCACCGAGGATCGGGGCGTTGCGAATCACTGCGGGCCCGCCCGATGAGTCGCGCACGACCACCTCGAAGTGGCCGCCGGGCTCACGCCCCAACAGCCGAGCCACCGCCACAAGATCGTCGACGTGGCGATGACCGTGAGCGAGATCGTCGCGGTCAGAGTCGTTGGTGTTGCAATCAACCTGGGCGAGATCGCCGTGCTCAGAGTCCGGTGCGGTGTTGCAATCAACCTGGGGTAGATCGCCGTGGACGGGATCCGGTGCGGTGTTCGCGGCTGGCGGCTCCCCCACCTGCAGTGCCTGCTAGGCAGCGACGACGACGATGATCACGACAATCACCACGATGGCCGCGATCGCCACCGGCACCAGACGCTTCAGCATCGGAGCGCCCGCAACGCTGAGAAGGTCGACCGCCTCGACCTCGTCGCTGGATGCGGGTGCCGGTGCAGGCGCTTGAGCGGCGGCCTCTGCGTCGGATTCCTCAGCCGACTCGGGGGCAGACGCCGCCTCGACGTCGGCGGCCACCAAAGCGGCGAGGTTGTCGGCGAACTGTCCCATCAGCTTGCGACTCACGTCGGCCAGCACGCCCCGACCGAACTGGGCGACCTTGCCGGTGATGGTCAGGTCGGTGTGTACGTTCACCATGGTGGACGTGTCGCTCACCGCTTCGAGCGACACAGTGATCTCAGCCGAGGCGTTGCCCGCGCCGCGGGTGTCGCGCCCGCTGGCCGACATCAGCAGCCGGTGGGCATCGTCGTCGCTCTCGGTGATGGAGGCCTTGCCCTTGTACTGCGAGGTGATCGGCCCCACCTTCACCTTTACCAGGCCCTCATGAACGTCGCCTTCGCTGCCGGTGAGCTGCGCGCCGGGCAGACACGGCGCTATCCGTTCCACGTCGGTGAGGACCGCCCACACGGCGTCGATGGGGTGGGCTACCTCGATCGAGTCTTTCAGTTCCATCTTCTCAGGTCCTCCAGCGTGTCGATGTCGTCGGGATCTCCCTGGCAGGGTATCGCCCGCACCAACTCGGGGCTGCGACGCATCAACACGCGGCCGCCCTCATCGCCGGTGAGGGGCAGGTGACTCCACAGCGCGGCGCCGATCCGCACCGGCGGACGGCGGGCGCCGCCGAAGTCGGCCACCGCAAGGTCGCAGTCGGCTGTTCCCACCGCAGCCCACGCTTCAGCAGGCACTCCCGGCTGGTCGCCGCAACCGAACACCACCGCCCGGTGTCCCCGCGAGCCGGCGTAACCCACGGCCGCGGCCAGCGACGTCGCCTGGCCCTGCTCCCAGGCCTCGTTGTGCAGCACCGTCACCTCGTCGGGCAGTACGTCGAGCAGGTCGACGGCCCCCATCACCACGATGGTCTCGTCGAAACCGGCGGCAAGGGCCGCGTCCACCGCCCGGCGCACCAGCGGAACGCCGCCCACCTCGCACAGCAGCTTGTGGCGCGGCCCCGCGAACCGTTCCCCGGCCCCCGCGGCCAACACCACCGCAGCCACCCCCAAGCTCTTCTCGCTCTGCTCACCGATCATGTGAGCGTCACGATCACGCTGCCCGGCGCCAGGCAGGCCGGAGCGGCGCGCCTCGGTGCGCTCGTCGGTGCTGTACGCAGCGGTGTCGTGCTCGTCAATCACTGCGCCAGTCTGCCCGTCGTGGCGGCGGCCGGCACCGGCGGTGACATCTCGGCGGCGCTGCCCCTCAGGCACTCGTGCCATCCCGAGCCGGTCGAGCCACCACTGCTTGCGCGATCAGCCACAACGAGATACCATGTGAATCACGTAAGTGCCGGAGCACCACCCCACCGGTCTCCAATGGTGTGGGAGTGGTACTCCGGCGCTTCGTCGCGTTGCAACACCGAGAGCGCCGTGGCCGCCGGGTCAGTCGTGGATGGGGCCGGTGGTGGTGGAGAGGCCCTCGGCTTTGCGGCCGGTGCGCAGCGAAATGATCTCCGAGAGGATCGACACGGCGGTCTCCTCGGGGGTGGCTGCCCCGATGTCGAGCCCGATGGGCGAACGCAGGCGAGCCAACTGCTCGTCGGTCACGCCGGCCTCGATCAGACGGCCGGTGCGGTCGTCGTGGGTGCGGCGGCTGCCCATCACGCCGATGTAGCCGACGGCGGTGGCCAGCGCCGAAGTGATGGCCGGTACGTCGAACTTGGCGTCGTGGGTGAGCACGCACACCGCATCGCGCCGGCCGAGTCGGGCCCCGACCTCGTCGAGAAGCCGGTCGGGCCACGACACCACCACCTCGTCGGCCATCGGGAACCGCTTGGAGGTGGCGAACACCGGCCGGGCGTCACAGACCGTCACCCGGTAGCCGAGCACCTTGGCCACCCGGGCCAGCGCCGCGGTGAAATCGACCGCGCCGAAGATCAGCATCCGCGGCGGCGGAGCGAACGACTCCACGAACACGGCCACCTCCGCTCCAACGGTCTCGCTGTGCTCGAAGTACTCGCCCTGCTCGGAGTAGCGGCGCAGGCCCGAACGGCCCGCGACCAGCTCGCCGCGGGCGTCGCGCTGCACGGCCCGGTCGAGTCCCGATGCCCCCAACGATCCCACCGTGGCCACGCCCTCGGGCCGTACGAGCATCTTGGCGCCCGTGGCCGGACCCTCCACCACAGTGGCCAACGCGGTCGGAGACTCGGTGGCCAGATCCGAGCGAAGCTCGTCGTGGACCGTGCTCCAGTCCAGTGGCTCCACGAACAGGTGGATGGTGCCACCGCAGGTGAGGCCGACCGCGAAAGCTTCGTCGTCGCTGTAGCCGAAGGTGACGATGCGCCGGTCGCCGGTGGCGATCACCTCGAGGGACTCGGTGACCACCGCGCCCTCCACGCAACCGCCCGAAACCGAACCCACCACCTCGCCGTCTTCGGTCACCGCCATGGCGGCGCCCGGCGCACGCGGTCCAGAGCCTTCAAGATCAATCACCCGGGCCACGGCCGCCTGCTCCCCGGCCGACCGCCAGCGGGCCAGGTCGCTGAGTATCTCCTTCACGGCGCCGCAGCCCCCGACACCTGAGCCGTGGGCTCGCCGGTCTCGTGCGGGCGCGGCCGGTGAGAGCGCATACCGGTCTCGGTCAACACGAGTTCGACCAGCCGTTCCAGCGACTCCAGGTTGTGCCCCTCCACGAAGTCGTCCACGAACGGCAACGCGGCGGCCATGCCCCGGGCCAGGGGGGCGTAGCCCGGCGAAGCCTTGAGGGGATTCACCCACACCACCCGGTTGGCCACCCGGCGAAGGCG
>JAJDZO010000210.1 GCA_022824605.1 Acidimicrobiia bacterium | reverse complement strand
GGGTCGCGGTCGAGATCCCACTGCGACAGCAGCTCGGGCTCGTACCCGTTGGCCTCCAGCCACCGGAAGGTCAGGGCGTCGTAGCGGGCCCAGCCCGAGGCCACCGTCCACACCGAGTAGCCGTGGCTGATGGCCCAGTCCGCAGCCGGCACCCCCACCGCCGCGCCGACCGGCGGGGGCGGCTGGGCGATTCGGGGCGCTCCGACCGGAGTGCGAATCAGGCCTCTCGACCAGGGCCGATGGAAGCTGAGGCGTGCCTTGAAGCTCTTCTCGCGCACCTCCAGCGGGTCGGCGGTGTGGTCGACGTACTCGTCGGAGAAGTACCCGCAGCCCCCGCCCCAGTCGTTGTATTCCTGCCAGGTGTAGGTGGCCGCAACCATGGCGAGCTTCGAGCCCTGGCCGGGTACCGCGGCTCGCAGCACAAAGAAGGCGTCCTGGGTGACCTCCCGGCCGTCCCGCTCGCCCCGCAGCACCACGATGTAGCCACCGGAGTTCCAGTCCGCCGGAATCTCGAAGGACGCGCTGAAGGGCCATCCACAACCGTCCGCCACCACATCGGCGGGCACCTCGTGGCGCCGCCCGGGCATGCCGGTCTGCTCGTGAACCTTGATGAACGCGTGCCCGTCCCGCCACACCTCGAATCCCCAGGTCGCAGCGGTGGTCGAGACGTGCAGACCTACCGTTTCGCCGGGACCGTAGCTGGGCCGGTCGGTGTAGCCCCAGATCTCCAACGCCTCCGGTTCTGCACTAGGGCCGTCGGCAGTGATGCGCTCCAGCCAAGTGAGCCACTGACCCTCAGAACTGCCCCGCTCCACCGTCACAGCACCGGTACGACCTTCTCGAAGCGGCCGCGAGCCACTACGGCATCACCATGACCTTGCACTGGTCGGTGGGGGTGCGCAGCGCCTCGAAGGCATCGGGCAGGGCGTCGAGGCCGATGCGGTGCGAGATCATTGGCGTGGGGTCGATGCGCCCGGTGGCGATCATCTCCATGATGAACTCGTTGTCGGCTTTGGTGTAGACCCGGGCCGTGCGGATCACGGGCTCCTTGAAGTAGGCGAGCAGGTGGTCGAAGGAGTCCGGCTCCATGCAAACCCCGCCGGTCACAACTGTGCCCTGGGGCCGGACCGCGGCAATGGCGGCGTTGAGCATCCCCGGTCGCCCTACCGCCTCGATCACCACATCGGGTTCGCCGCCGGTCAGCTCCGCGAAGCGGGCGGCCACGTCGGTGTCGCCGCTGGCGTCGATGGTGTCGGTGGCGCCCAATCGCAGGGCCAGCTCCCGTCGATGCTCGACCCGCTCGGACACCACCACCCGGCGAGCGCCGAAGAACCGGGACCAGACGGTGATGGCCTGACCGATGGGGCCTCCTCCCAGGATCAGCACCCGGTCACCGATCTGCAGCGAGGCCTGGCGCACGCACACCAGCCCGGTGGCCAGCGGCTCGCACAACGCGGCCACATCCATGGAGACGCCGTCGGGAACGGCCAGCAGGTCCGACAGTGAGACGGTGAGGTACTCGGCGTAGGCGCCGTCGGGCTCGTCGGGGCCGAGCGCCCCGAACGTGAGCGGATCCGGGCATTCCTCGGGACGGTCGAGCAGGCACTGGGGACAGCGACCGCACGACCCGATCGGTATCGGGTACACCCGGTCGCCCACCGTCCAGTTCCCAACCGGTTCGGGGCCGATCTCGACGATCTCGCCGGTCACCTCGTGGCCCAGCACCGCGCCCCGGCGGGCCAGGTCGCCCTCGGGGGTGGTGGCGTGCAGGTCCGAGCCGCACACCCCGCAGGCCGACACCCTGATCACCGCCTGACCCGGGCCGGGTCGCGGATCGGGGATGTCGGCGATGCGCAGAGGCTGGCCGGGTGCGTCGTAGATGGCTGCTTTCATGTGGGGCAGTCTCCTTGTGGTCGTGAGGTCGGGGCGTGCATCAGAGGTCCCCGTGGCGGCGCACCTGCAGGGCGGTGTCGCCCCGGCGGGGGAGCACCGGCGGGTTGCGCTGCCAGTCGTCCACCCAACCGTTGGCGCAGCGGCCGCTGCGGTGGGCGTCGACCATCAGGTCCGCCGGCACGGGGTCCATCAACTCGATGTGGGTGCCGTCGGCGTCGTACAGCCAGGCGATGGTGCTGTCGTACTCGGGGTAGTAGGCCGGTTCGCTCAGCGGCTCCACCCCGCGGTCCACCGCCCGCTGCCACGTCGCGGCCACCTCGCCGGTGGTGAAGCAAATGTGGTCGTAGCAGCTTCCCCGGCGCTCGAACACCGGCCCGTCGATGGTGTCGAATGCGCCGCCGATGATCTCCAGGCTGAACTCGTGGCCGGCCGCGTCGAAGAACGGGTCGCTCAGCATCACGAAGCCTTGCGTGCCGCCGACGGGAAGCGGTGCGGTGAAGTCGTAGGTCTTGACCAGTCCGAAGTGCTCGACCCAGAAGGCCTCGGCCCGGGCCAGGTCGGAGGTCACGAAACACACGTGGTGCAGGGCCAGGTCCTCCCGGCGGCCCCGGGCAGGCCGGGGAACGGCCACGTCGCGATGCTCCACCAGGTCGATCATGAGCCCCTCTGGCGACCACACCCCCGCGGCCACGGCCAGGGTCACCCCGTCGACGATGAACGGCTCCGGCTCCCACGCCGACGGCACCCCGGCCGTCATGAGCCCGGCGTAGGCGGCCTCCACGTCCTCGCACACCAGCGCCACCCGCTCGATGCTCCAGGGCTGGCTCCTCAGGTACTCCTCGGACTCGGCCAGCAGGGGCGGGCCCTGGAACTCGAGCAGCACGTCGGTCCCCGCGCCCCCGTAGGCCACGTCATGGGAGCCGCGGCGGTAGGTCCGCTCGGTCAACTCGCAGCCCAGAGCCCGGTAAACGCCGAAGCTGTAGTCCACATTGGGGCTCAGAAACCCCACATGGTCGAACCGGAACTCCATCACCGGACCTTCATAGCGGCTGCAGCCCTAGCCGGAGAACTCGGCTCGGAGGGTGTCGATGTCGAGGCCGACGCTCTCGATGATCTGCACGAACGAGCCCCAGTGGGCCGGGAGGATCTCGACCGGATCGGATGAGGCCATTGCCCGCCAGCCCCGCTCGCCGGGAAGGAAGATCTCGTCCACTCCGGGACGGCGCTTGGCTGCCTTCACCGCCTCGACAAGGCGGTCCGACTTGCGGCCCGGCTCGCCGGCGGGCATCCAGTGCGACGGGTCGATCACGATCACGCAGGCGCCGCCGGTGAGGGCCTCGTCGCGGGGTTCCAGCCAGTAGGACGGGGGTCCCGCGATCTCGGGGCTCAACCGGGCGCCGGGGTTGATGAGGCCGGCCAGCATCTCGGTGAACAGGTTGAACGCATAGAGCCGGGGTGTGCCGAACACCGACGGTGCCTCACAGTCCGAAACCCGGCCGTAGTCCTCCATCCGTTTGAAGTAGGGGGCCGGATCGTCGGTGAGCTCGCCCGTGTCCGGATCCACCAGGAACGGTCCCGCGAGCCGCTTGCCCTGGAAGTAGGCCTCGCTGAGGTCGCCGTCGTGGACCTCGACGGCCTGGATGTCGGAAGTGATGGGCGGGTGTACGCCGCCCGGGGCCGCGGCCGCGAACGGCGCCCCCGAGAGCACGTTCTCCATCCCTCCCCAGGGCGACACCAGCGGCAGGCTGTTGTTGGTGGCCATGGCCACCATCCCCTCCCGGGCCGCCATCCGGACATAGGTGCCGAAGGCGCCCGCGTCGTTGAAGTCCCGCACGAAGGCGATGGCAATGGCGTGGTCGCGGGCCTTGGCGATGGCCGCCTCCGTGGCCATCGTGATGGCCCACTGGCCCGAGGATCGGTGGGCGTCGATCACCAGCCAGGTAGGCCCCTCGTCCACCACCTCCGGCACCGCGGTCACATCCATGGTGCCGGTGCGGGCCATCAGCACCGGGATCTCGAAGACGCCCATGCCCTGGGTGAGCTTGCCGTTGCGGTCCCCGTCGGACACGCAGCTGGCAACCACCGCGGCGTGCTCGGCGGAGAAGCCCAGCTCGCCCAGCACCCGGCGGTAGCAGTGCTCCAGGAAGTCAGGGTCCTCGCTCCGCATGGTCCCGCTTCGGGTGGTATCGGGCTTACTCATGTCGGCTCCCTTCGTCGCGGCGGGACTCACTACTGCAAGACTCTCTCCCATGGCTACGCGCATCAGCAATGCTGAGGTGAAGCGGCTGCCGGCGGACTGCACGACCGACGACATCGTCGAGGCCAACGAGCGTGACGGGGGTGTGATCGTCGACGGCTGGCTCTCGCCCGACCTGCTGGGGCGGTTCAACGCAGAGCTCGACCCCTGGCTCGGTGCCCACCGCGGCACCGACTCGGGCTCTGACACGTCCGACGAGTTCCTGGGCAGGCGCACCCGGCGGCTCCACGCGCTGTGCGTCAAGGCGCCCAGCTTCACCGAGATCATGCTCGACGAGCGCCTGCTCGGCTTCGCCGAGGCGGTGATGGGGCCGATAAGCCCCACGATCATCCTCAACAACGGCGAGGTCATCGACATCGGTCCGGGGGAGTCGGCCCAGCCGTTCCACCGGGATGACGACGCCTGGAACTTCGCCAGCCCGGCAGTTCCGATGATCGTCAACTCCATCGCCGCTCTGGTCGACATCACCCCCGAGATGGGTGGCACCCTCGTGGCGCTCGGCAGCCACCGCTGGGAGCGCGGCCGCCAGCCGGATCCCGGGGAGGTGGCCGCCTGCTCGCTGCCGGCCGGCTCGGTGCTGTTCTTCAGGGGCGACACCCTGCACGCCGGCGGCGCCAACCGCACCCCCGACCGTCGTCGGCGGGCCCTGTCCACCGGCTATTGCTGCGGCTGGCTGCGGCCGGTGGAGAACAGCTACACCAACACCCCGCCCGAGGTGGCCCGCAGGCTGCCCCGGCGGGCCCAGGAGCTGCTGGGCTACGCCCTCTACGACGCCTCGGCGGTGGGCGGCGGCTACCTCGGATACCACGACATGGGCGACCCCATGCGCCTGATGGAGGGCTGAAACGGGGCCGGGCTACAGCTCATCGAGTGATTCGTCGGACGAGCCGATCGACATGAACTCGATGATGGTGCCGAAGGGGTCCCGGCAGTACACCGACTCGCCGCTGTGGTCGTAGCCCAGCGGTTCTCCCATCCGGGCGCCGCCCAGTTCGACGACCCGGTCGAGGGCGGCCCGGACGTCGTCCACCTCGATGGCGAGATGGCGCAGCCCCAGCTCGTGGGCGCCCCGATCGGCGGGATCATCGCCCTCCCGGTCGGGGGCGTGGTACTGCCACAGCTCCAGGTAGCTGCTCGACCCGCGCATCATCGCGCCGTCGGCGGAGGATCCGACCAGCCCCACCGCGCTGTCGGCGTCCGGGGCGGGATTGCGCCAGCGGTCCCGTGCGATGATCTCCATGTCGAGCAGCGCCCCGTAGAAGGCGACGGCGGCGTCCAGGTCGCGAACCACCAACCCTGCGTGGTGAATCCCTCTGATGTTCAAGGTCAGGCGGCCAGTCGCTCGCGCACCTGCACCAGGTTGCCGCTGGGCTCGCGCAGGTAACCGGTGCGGGCTCCGATGCGGTCGTCGTGGACGGGGGCGGCCACCTCGCCGAATCCGGCGGCCACCGCGTCGCGCCAGGCGGCGTCCACGTCGCCCGCCTGGTAGAGCACGGTGGAGATCACCGGCCCGTGGCGCTCCATCAGGGCGTGCTCGGCCTCGGTGCTGGGGGTGGCCAGCACGTTCACGCACTGGCGACCGTCGTAGGTGTGGTCGGCCAGGTACACCAGGCCGTCGTTGCCGCTGCGGGCGTCGAGGATGATCCGCTGGCCCAGCACGTCGGTGTACCACTCGACCTGGCCGTCGAGGTCGCGGCACAGCTGCACCACGCCCAGGGTCTGCAGGCCGGGATGGCCCACCGGGCGGAACTCCACGTCGGGGGTCTTGAAGTCGCCCGGATACGACATGATCTCCACCCAACGCCCCTCGGGGTCGATGGCCACGAAGCCGTGGTAGGTGTCGCCGAACTCCTCGAACGGCATGGCCACGGTGGCGCCGTTGGACTGGAGGTGGTCGACGGTGTCGTAGGCGCTGGGCACGATCCAGCAGATGTGGTTGATGCCCGAGTCGTGCTCGGCGAACCAATTGCGCTCGTACTCGAACTGGTACGGCGGCGCCTCAAGCTGTATCTGGAAGGGGCCTCCGCAGGCCAGGAACGTGTAGTCCACACCCCCCTCGCCGGTGTGGTGCAGATCGGGGAGTCCCTCCCAGTAGTAGGCCGGGATGGCGTGGTACCAGCGCAGCCAGTTCCACATGGCGTCGCGAGGCTGCTTCTCGAAGATGCAAAGGTGGTGCAGCTGATAGGTCGGCACGGTCATCTGGGCCTCCAGGTCGGTTGCGACGCTCGCGTACGTGGTCGGGCCAACGATAGGGGCAGGGTCCAGGGCGGGAGAAAGCAGGGACACCGGTCCGAGAACATCGGACGGCCGACCCCAGCGGCGCGGCGATGTGCCAGAATCGCACGGTGCTAGAGTCGGGCTTTGTGGAACTGAGCAGCCGAATCGCAGAGGCGCGCGAACTCGCTGGGCTGACACAGGAGCAGATGTCTGAGGCGACGGGGCTCGGCCGGACTGTGATCGCGAAGATCGAGGCGGGCACTAGGAAGCTTGCTGCGACCGAACTCGTGGTGTTCGCTGAAGCACTCGACCGGCCTGTGGACTGGTTCTTCCGCGTCTCCCCCCCGGCGGTAGTGAGTCGACGGTCAGATCCAGCTGTCGGCGGGCGGTCGAGGGCGCTCGACTCGCGGGTTGAGCGGGTCGCTCGGGACATTGACTTTCTGTTCGACGAACGCGAACTCCCGCAAGTCACGAGGATTGCACTGGATCCTCCGTTGAGCGTTGCGGCCTCCGAGGATGCCGCCGCGGAGCTGCGGCGAAGGCTCGGCGTTCCGGCCGGGCCTCTCCTCGGCCTTCAGGGATGCGCCGAGCGCGCCGGTCTGTTTGCGTTCTCGCTCGACCTTGGCGAGGGGGGTGGCGATGCCGCGTATGTGGCCGTGGGGGATCTTGGCGTAGCGGTCGTCAACGGTGCGCTCGAACCAGGACGACGCCGGTTCAATCTGGCTCACGAGCTTGGCCATCATGTGTTCCAGGACGCGTACGCGCCGGAGGTCGGACTCTCTCCGCAGGATGACAATGAGAGGCTGATCAACGCCTTCGCGATCCACCTGCTGCTGCCGCGGCGTGAAGTAGAAGCGATCATGTTGGAGTTTGAGGGTGCCCCTCGTCTCGCCGCCGTGGCAGCCGCCGTGCGCCATCGGTTGAGTTGGACGGCTGTATGCGCCCAGCTGCGGAACGTCGGCGCCATCGATGCGGGGGCCCGCGAGGACCTCGCGAACCGTCCGCCCTCCCGGGCCGACTTCGTCGAACTGGGGGAGCATTGGACTCCTGAACTCGATCCTCCGTGTGTGCCGCCGCTGTACGGCAGACGGGTCTTGGCGGCGTACCGGCGCGGGAAGCTCACCGAGGCGCGCGTCCTGGAGCTCCTGTGGGGCACGGTCGATCGTTCTGAGCTTCCGGCCCAAGACGAGGTGCCGCTCGACGCATGGAGGCGCGAGTTCGAGCCGCTGGCGTGAATCCGTCGCTGATCTTCGACACCACATGTTTGAGCCACTTCGCCCGTGCCGGAAGGCTGGCGACGCTCGAGTCGCTCGTCGATCCGTTTCGATGCGTAGTGCCGGTCGAGGTGCGAAGCGAGATTCGTGCGGGGACTGCGGCGTTGCCTGTCCTGGCCGAGGTGCTGGCAGCGGACTGGCTGGTGTCGGTGGAGCTCTCCGAGATGCACGAACTCGCCGCCTTCGCTCGCTACAAGACGCAATTGGGCGGCGGTCCGAACGAGAACACCGGCGAGGCCGCGGTGCTGGCGTGGACCAGGGTCCACGGGGGACTGGCGATCATCGACGAACGTGCTGCGAGCCGGATAGCGCAACGCGACGGCATCGCGGCCCACGGCTCACTGTGGCTCGTGGTGCAAGGAGTCAGGCGCGCGGACCTGAAGCGTTCGGCGGCTGAACATCTGGTCGATGAACTGCGTGCCTCGGGCATGCATCTACCAACCGATGGCAGCAGCCTGTTCTCCTGGGCGTCCAAGCAGGGACTGCTCGCGCCGCGATGAGAGAGCCGAAGTCCCGAGTCAGACCGGAACTCGCCGGTAGGCCGCTGCGATTCATCACAGCACCAGGATGAGCCCACCGGGCATGCCATCGAATCCGTCTGCGCCTCGGCCTTCCACGAATCTGTCCCCAGCCCTTGGCGGCACTCCACAGTTGCCTTGATTCCCTACATTTCCAACAATCGGAAACTGCCTCGGCTCCTGCAGGCTGGCCGCATCGGATCGGATGATGCCGATCGGG
>JAJDZO010000338.1 GCA_022824605.1 Acidimicrobiia bacterium | reverse complement strand
TTCGAGCACCCTGGTCAGGGCGTCACGCCGGGTGAGTTCAGCGAACCGCTCAGGGTGCAGCGAGTCACACGACACGTTCACCCGTCGCAGGCCCGCGTCGCGCAACTGGCCGGCGAGCAGCGGCAGCGACACGCCGTTGGTGGTCAGGGCGAGATCGGTGCCCAGTTCCGACAGCATCTTCACCAGCACCGGAAGGTTGGCCCGCACGGTGGGCTCGCCGCCGGTGAGGCGGATGCCGTTGACGCCGAAGCGCTCGACCATGAGGCGAGCCAGCCGGGTGATCTCCTCGAAGGTCAACAGGTCGTCGCGCGACACCCAGTCCAGCCCCTCGGCGGGCATGCAGTAGGTGCAGCGGAAGTTGCACCGGTCCGTCACCGAGATGCGAAGATCCCGGTGGACTCTCCCGAAGCCGTCCACGAGTTGGTCCGCCATCAGGCCGCAGGCTATCGCCGGGCTCCGAGGCCGAGCGAATAGATCAACAGCCCCGACGGCCCGCGGGCTGTGTCAGAGCACGATCACCTCGACCGGATCGCCTGCATTCACCACTGCCTCGTCCGGTACGACCGCCAATCCGTCCGCCCGGGTCATGGCGGCCAACTGGTGGGAGCCCTGTCCGCCGGAGCGGGCGACGTGCATCACACCCTGGTCGTCCCGGGTGGCGGCCACCCTCACGTAGTGGGTCTTGCCGTCGGGGCGGTGGCCGAGATCGTCGTCGCTCACAGCCCTCACCGTGGCCGGGCCGAGATCCGCCGGCGCGAAACCGGCCATCGCCCGCAGAGCCGGTTTGGCCAGCAACTCGAAGCTCACCATCGACGACACCGGGTTGCCCGGAAGCCCGAACACCGGGGTGCCTTCGACGAGCCCGAACGCGAACGGCTTGGCCGGCTTGATGGCGATCTGCATCCACCGCATGTCGCCGATCTGGTCGAGCACCACCTTCACGTAGTCGAAGTCGCCCATGGACACGCCTCCCGATGACAGCACGGCGTCACAGTCGGCCACACCGGCGCGGAAGGCCCGCTCGATGTCTTCGGGTTGGTCGCGGGCGATGCCCAGGTCGACTCCGTCGCAGCCGGCCTCGGCCACCAGGCTCAGAAGCGTGCGCCGGTTGGTGTCTCGGATCTGCCCCCGCCGCAGCGGTGCGGCCGAGTCGGCGAGTTCGTCGCCGGTGGACAGCACCCCCACCCGGGGACGGCGGTAGGCGGCAACCTCGTATGCGCCCACCGCGGCCAGCAGGCCGACCCGGCCCGGGGTCACCGTGGTGCCGGCTTCGAGCACCGTCTCGCCGGCGGCCACATCCTCGCCGGGATGACGGATGTGGTTGCCGGGCTTGACCGATGCCTCCACGTTCACCCGATCGCCGGAGCCCGCCGCGGGGCTGGTCAGTTCCACCTTCACCACCGCGTCGGCGCCGTCGGGGATGGGTGCTCCGGTCATTATGCGGGCGGCCTGGCCCGCACCGACCTGCAGGTCGCCGTCGTAGCCCGCGCCGATGGTGCCCACGACCTCCAGGGTCACCGGCGCATCCCGAGTGTCGGCCGCTTGCAGCGCGTAGCCGTCCATGGCGGTGTTGGCGAAGGCGGGGATCGGCTCCGCCGAGCAGACCGGCTCGGCCAACACGAGACCCAGAGCCCGTTCGATACCGACCCGCTCAGCCGGCAGGGTCTCGGCCCGTGCCAGCACATAGGCCCGAGCCTCCGCGAGCGGGATCATGCCCGAACCCGATTCGCAGCCACGCCCGCACCGGCACCCGAACCGGACCTGCCGGTCACGTCTTGAGCCTTCGTTCGGTGCCGCGCCACAGTCGCACGATATTGCCGTGATGGCGCATGGCCATCACCCCCATCACTACCGCAGCCACCACCACCTCCGGTCCAGGCCAGCCCATCAGCAACGCCAGCAGCGGGTAGGTCACCCCCACGCTGAGTGAGCCCAGCGCAGCCACTCGAGTCAGTCGCACCATGCCGAAGAACACCACCACACAGATCGCGCCCATGATCGGATCGAGCACGATGCCGCCGCCGCCCGCGGTGGCCATTCCCTTGCCGCCCCGGAAACGCCGCAGCACAGGCCACACATGGCCGGCCACCGCTCCGACCCATGCCGCCAGCGCCTCGGGTCGGTCCCACAGCAGCAGAGCCGCACCGACGGGCGCGGCGCCCTTGGCCATATCGCCGAGGGCCACCGCCACGCCGGCCAGACGACCACCGAGGCGGTAGATGTTGGAGGCGCCCGGATTTCCCGATCCCTCAGTGGTCGGATCGTGGCCGATCTTGTGCCCGACCAGTCCGGCGGTGGGGAACATGCCCACCGCGTAGGCGGCGACGAAGGCCACCCCCATCCACACCGTCACCCCCGAATATTAGGCAGCGCCGCTGCTGTGCTGTGCCTACCCGGCCCCGGTAGCCTTCGCCGACGTGCCGGTCTACGACTACCGCTGTGAGCGCTGCACCACGCAGTTCGAGGTGCGGCAGTCGTTCAGCGACGACACGCTGACATTCTGTCCGGCCGAGGGCGGCCCGGCGTCGTGCGTCTCGCCCGGCGAGGGACCGGTCAAGAAGGTCTTCAGCGGGGTGGCCATCTCCTTCAAGGGCGACGGCTTCTACAAGAACGACCACGGCTCCATCGCCAAGGGCCGACGCAAGGAGAAGGAATCTTCCTCGGCGTCGTCCAACGGCTCGTCATCGGACTCGAAGGACTCGTCGTCGTCCGATTCAGCCTCCAAGACTTCCTCTTCTTCGTCGGATTCGACCTCGAGTTCCGATTCGAG
>JAJDZO010000071.1 GCA_022824605.1 Acidimicrobiia bacterium | reverse complement strand
GGGTCGCTGCTTGCCCGCATCGAGTTGTTCGACGCCTACCGGGGGCCCGGTGTGCCCGAGGGCTCGCGCAGCCTCGCCTACCGGCTGCGCTTCCAGGCCCCGGACCGCACCCTCACAGACGCCGAGGTCGCCGATGTCCGTCAACGCTGCATAGACGAGACTTCCCGCCGCACGGGCGCAGCCTTGAGAACCTAAGCCTCTGAAATACTGTTCTGAAAAATGAACATAGTTGCAACAGCTGCGGCTGGCCGCTAGCCTTACGTCATGCACAAGGTGGCAGTGATCGGCGCGTCGGGGTTTACCGGCGCCGAACTGCTGCGGATCTGCGCGGCGCATCCCGACCTCGAGGTGGTCGCAGCCACCGGCGACTCTATGGCCGGGAGGCCGGTGGCCGAGTTGTACCCGAGCCTGGCCCCCGCCTACGGCGAGACCCGGTTCGTGCCGTATGAGCCGGGGGTTGCCGCCGGCTGCGACCTGGCATTCTGTGCACTTCCCCACGGCGCTTCACAGACGGTGGTGCCGGAGTTGCGCCCGGAGGTGGATCACATCGTCGACCTCGCAGCCGACTTCAGGCTGGACGACCCCGGTCTCTACCCGGCCTGGTACGGCGACGAGCACAAGGCACCCGAGCTGCTTGCCGAGTTCGTGTACGGCCTTCCGGAGCTGTTCCGCGACGACATCCTCCACGCCGAGCTGGTGGCCGCGCCGGGTTGCTACGTGACCACGGCCACGCTGGCGCTGGCCCCGCTGGTCGCGGCGGGCGCGGTGGAGCCGACCGGGATCATCGTCGACGCGGCCAGCGGAGTGTCGGGCGCCGGCCGGCCGCCGAAACCGAACACCACGTTCTGCGCGGTGGACGAGGACTTCACCGCCTACGGCCTGCTAACCCACCGGCACACGCCCGAGATCGAGATGGCGGTGTCCCGCCACTCCGGCACCGATGTGCAGGCGCTGTTCACGCCCCATCTGGCGCCGATGAACCGGGGCATCCTCGCCACCTGCTACGCCAGGCCCGCCGGCGCCGTCACCACCGAACAGGTCCTGGACATACTGCGTGACGCCTACAGCGAGGAGCCCTTCGTGGTGGTGAGCGAGCGGTCGCCGTCCACCAAGACCACGCTCGGCTCCAACAGCGTCCACATCACCGCCAGGGCCGATGACCGCACCGGATGGGTGGTGGCTATCGCCGCGCTCGACAACCTGGTCAAGGGAGCGTCGGGCCAGGCCGTGCAATGCGCCAACCTTGCGCTCGGAATCGAAGAGACCGCCGGGCTGGCCTCGGTAGGGATGTACCCCTAGTGGCTGAGATGCGCGTGCTCGTGCCCTCGTTCCGGGGCCGTGTTCGACTGCCGTGGGGTGGCTGCCGTGACTGAGATCGCGGTCTCGCCGCTCGCCCCGGCGGCCTTCCCTGCGATGCCCGCGGTCAAGGGTTTGCGCCTGGCCACCGCGGCCGCGGGGATCCGTTATGAGGGCCGCGACGACGTGATGCTGGCCGAACTGCCCCCTGGCACCACGGTGGCCGGCGCCTTCACCCGGTCGCTGTGTACCGCCGCACCGGTGGACTGGTGCAAGCACGCGCTGGCGGCGGGCGCAGGCACGGGTCGGGCGGTGATCGTCAACTCGGGCAACGCCAACGCCTTCACCGGCGCGGCCGGCTACCGCGTCGCCGAGCACACCGCCGCATCAGTGGCCGCAGTTCTGGGCGCCGAGGCTCACGAGGTGCTGGTCGCCTCGACCGGCGTGATCGGCGAGGATCTGCCCGTCGAGCGCATCGACGCCGCGCTGCCGGCCCTCGTGGCTGGTCTCTGCGACGCAGACCAGGAGTCGTGGAAGCGTGCCGCAGCCGCCATCGGCACCACCGACACGTTCCCCAAAGCCGCGGCCGCGCCCGTGGCCGGCACCAACGCCCATGTGGCCGGCATCGCCAAGGGCAGCGGGATGATCGCCCCCGACATGGCCACCATGCTGGCGTTCGTGTTCACCGATCTCGCCCTCGACTCCGCCACCGCGCAGGAGTTTCTGGCCGGCTCGGTGCATCGGAGCTTCAACCGCATCACCGTCGACTCCGACACCTCCACCAGCGACACCGTGATCCTGGCCGCCACGGGCACTTCGGGCCACGATGCCGACACCCACACCGATGCCTTCCGGGAGGCCCTTGATGCGGTCACCCTGGACCTGGCCCACCAGATAGTGCGCGACGGCGAGGGGGCCACCAAGTTCGTGGCTGTCACCGTCACCGGCGCAGCCGACGACCACGCGGCGCAGACCATCGCCCGGGCGGTGGCCGACTCCCCGCTGGTGAAGACGGCGCTGGCTGCCTCCGATGCCAACTGGGGTCGTATCGTGGCCGCGGTGGGCAAGGCCGGTCAGCGCGCCGACCGGGACCGCCTCGCCATCTGGATCGGCGACGAGCAGTGCGCCGCCAACGGCGTTCCCCACCCCGGATACAGCGAGGAGAGGGCCACCGAGCACCTGCAGGGCGACAACATCGAACTTCAGGTGGATGTGGGCGTGGGCGGAGGCCAGGCCACGATCTGGACCTGTGACCTAACCCACGGCTACATCGACATCAACGCCGGGTACCGGACATGAACGCAGGACCCGAAATGAACGCGACACCGGACGCGAACTCGGGACAGGACATGAACGCGACACCGGACATGAAGGCAGGGGATCTCACATGAGCGACTCGACCCACGCGCCGGATCCGAGCGAGGGCATGCACGGCTTCGAGCCCGAGCGCAGGGCCCGAGCCCTGGTCGAGGCGTTGCCGTACATCCGGCATTTCCGTGGCGCGTTCGTGGTCATCAAGTACGGCGGCCACGCCATGGTCGACCCCGATTTGGCCGCATCGTTCGCCCAGGATGTGGTGCTGGTGCGTGCCGTCGGGCTGCATCCGGTGGTGGTCCACGGCGGCGGCCCCCAGATCGGCGAGCAGCTAGCGCTCAGGGGCAAGCAGAGCGTGTTCCATGAAGGCTTGCGGGTCACCGACGCCGACACGCTCGATGTGGCCCGGATGGTGCTTGTCGGCAAGGTCGGTCGGGGCATCGTCGGCGCTATCAACTCCGTCGGGGGAGCGGCCCTGGGGCTGTCCGGCGAGGACGGCCGCCTCGTCACCGCCGTGTGCCGGGATCCCGCACTCGGGTTCGTGGGCGATGTCGCCGCCGTCAATCCCAGGATCATCGAGCGGCTCACGGCCGAGCAGATCATCCCGGTGGTCTCCTCGATCGGCGCCGACCCCTCCGGCCAGGCGTACAACATCAACGCCGACACCATGGCTGCGGCTATCGCCGGGGCGCTCGGGGCGGCCAAGGTCATGTACCTCACCGATGTGCCCGGTCTGCTCGCCGACCCCTCAGACCCATCGTCGCTGGTGAGCGGCGCCTCCGTCGCCGAGGTCGAGGCCATGGTCGCATCCGGCGCCATCCAGGGAGGGATGATCCCCAAGGCGAGAGCCTGCGTGGACGCGGTCCGTCAAGGGGCAGGGTCCGCTCATATGCTCGACGGTCGGATCCGCCACGCCGTGCTGCTCGAACTGTTCACCGACGCCGGGATAGGCACAATGATCACCGATGCGAGAGAACTCGGCGACGGATCGAGTCCCGACGACGGATCGGGCCAGACAGGGGAGGGCCAGCCGTGAGCAGCGCCGCCTTGATGAACAACTACGGCACCCCGCCGGCGACCTTCGTTCGGGGTTCCGGCGCCGAGCTGTGGGACGACCGCGGTCGCCGCTGTCTCGACTTCCTGTGCGGGTTGGCAGTGACCGGGCTGGGCCATGCCCATCCGGCGGTGACTGACGCGGTCGCGGCCCAGGCAGAAACGCTCATCCACACGTCGAACCTCTTCGCCAACGAGTTGACGGCCGAGGTGGTGGAGACGCTCGACCGGCTGATCCGGTCCGGCCCGGGCGGCGACGCCGAACCCGGCCGGATCCTGTTCCAGAACTCCGGCGCGGAGGCGGTCGAGGCCGCCCTAAAGCTTGCCCGCAAGCATCAGGGTCGGGGCCGTCACGGCGTGGTGAGCGCCTACGGGTCGTTCCATGGCCGCACGCTGGCCGCGCTGGCGGCGACGGGGCAGCCCTCCAAACACGAGCCGTTCCAGCCGATGCCCGAAGGCTTCCGACATGTGCCCTTCGATGACATCGACGCGCTCGTGGCTGCGCTCGACCCGTCCGTCGGCGCGGTGCTGCTCGAGTCGGTGCAGGGCGAGGGGGGAGTGGTGCCCGCCTCCGACGAGTACCTGCAGGCTGTGCGGCAGCTGTGCGACGAGCGGGGCCTGCTGCTGTTGATGGATGAGATCCAGACCGGTCTTGGCCGTACCGGAGCGTGGTTCGGATTCCAGCACGCCGAAGTCCAGCCCGACATCGTGACGATGGCCAAGGCACTCGGCAACGGTGTGCCTGTCGGAGCGGTCTGGGCCCGGCCCGAGGTGGCTGCCGCCTTCGCTCCCGGCGATCACGGCTCGACCTTCGCCGGCCAGCCACTGGCGTTGGCCGCGGCGCGGGCGGTGCTCACCGAGATGCAGGCCATCGACGCCCCCGCGACCGCCGCCCGTCTCGGCGCGTTCTTGACCGACCGGCTGCTGCAGATCGACGGGGTCGGCAGCGTGCGGGGCCGGGGTCTGCTGCTCGCCGTCGAGCTGTCCGACGAGGCCAGGGCCGGGCGCAGCGCGGCCGCCATCGCCGCAGCGTGCCTGGAACAGGGGCTCGTGGTGAACGGAGTGACTCCGACGGCGTTGCGGCTGGCGCCGCCGTTCGTGGTCTCCGAGGAACAGCTCACCGAAGGGTGCTCCATCCTGGCGGGCGTCCTGGAGCACGACTGAGGCGCGACGCGTTCGCGACAATGGTTCCCACTCGATGAAGGAGTTCACATGCGTCACTTCCTAGAAGTCGAAGACCTGAAGCCGAGCGAGTTCGCCCGGATCCTGAACCTGGCCGGCGACCCGAACCCACCGCAGGCGCTGGCGGGCACGGGCGCGGCATTGCTCTTCGAGAAGCCCTCGGCCCGCACCCGCAGCGCGGCCGAGATGGCTGTGGTGCAGCTGGGCGGTCATCCGGTGTACATCGGTGCCGCGGAGGTCGGCCTGGATCAGCGCGAGAGCGTCGAAGACGTGACCCGCACGTTGGCGTGCTACAACGCGGTGATCGGCGCGAGGGTGTTCGCCCACAGCACCCTGGAACGGATGGCGGAGGTGAGCGAGGTCCCGATCGTCAATCTGTTGAGCGATGAGGCCCATCCCACCCAGGCGCTCGCCGACCTGTTGACGATCCGCGACGCCCTCGGCGCTCTGGAGGGTCTCACCCTCGCCTACGTGGGCGACGCCAACAATGTGGCCCGCTCGCTGGCCTATGCGGCCGGTATGTCGGGAATGGCTGTGCGGATCGCCAGCCCCGAGGGTTACACCTTGAGCGAGTCGGTGCTGCGGCGGATGCGACGCCGCGGCTGCGAGCCGGTCCAGGTTTCGAATCCCGAGAAGGCCGTGCGGGGCGCCGACGTGGTCTACACCGACGTGTGGACCTCGATGGGCCAGGAGGACGAGGCCGACCAGCGGCGCCAGGACTTCGCCGGCTTCACGGTGAACAGGCGTCTGATGGCCCACGCTTCTGCGGGCGCGGTGTTCATGCACTGTCTGCCTGCCCACCGGGGCGAGGAGGTCGAGGCGAAAGTGATCGACGGTCCTCGCAGCCGGGTGTGGCTGCAAGCGACCAACCGGATGCACGCGGCTCGAGGTCTGCTGCTGTGGCTGATGGAACAGGCCGGGTGATCGCACCATGAGCAAGACCAGCCGGCAGCACGCGATTGTTCGGCTGCTCGGTGAGCATGCGGTGTCGAGCCAGCAGCAACTGGTGGATCTTCTGGCCTCGGTGGGCGTGAGCGCCACCCGGGCCACGGTGTCGCGCGATCTCGATGGGCTCGGCGCGGTGAAGGTCCGGGTTCCGGGAGGAGGAACGGTGTACGCCATCCCCGAACACCCCGTTGATCGCATCGCGCCCGAGGAGCATCTCCGCAAGGTGATGGGAGACTGGGTGGCCGACGTCGGCGCCTCCGGCAACCTCGCGGTGGTGCGCACGCCTCCGGGCTCGGCCCATGTGGTGGCCTCCGCGCTCGACCGCGCCGGCCTTTCCGAGGTGCTGGGCACGGTCGCGGGCGACGACTCGCTGATAGTGGTGGCCGCCGACGGGACGCACGGCTCGGAGCTGGCCGACCGTCTCCGAGATCTTGCCGGACTGTCGTGCTGATCAACGAGAGGCTCTGAGAGTGGAGAAGCTCTGAGAGTGTGGAAGCTCTGAGAGTGTGAACGAGAGAGGATTGCAATGACTGCATCGCAGGCAACGCCCGCCGGGGCTGGCGACGTGTCCAAAGTGGTTCTGGCCTATTCGGGCGGGCTGGACACGTCGATCATCCTGCACTGGCTGCGAGAGACCTACGGCGCCACGGTGGTCACCTTCACCGCCGACATCGGCCAGGACGACGAACTTGAGCCGGCCCGGACCAAGGCCCTGGCCATGGGCGTCGCGCCCACCGACATCTTCATCGAGGACCTGCGCGAGGAGTTCGCTCGTGACTTCGTGTTTCCCATGTTCAGGGCCAACACCGTCTACGAGGGCGAGTATCTGCTGGGCACGTCCATCGCCCGGCCGCTCATCGCCAAGCGGCTGGTCGAGATCGCCGCGGCCACCGGAGCCGACGCCATCAGCCACGGCGCCACCGGCAAGGGCAACGACCAGGTCCGCTTCGAACTCGGCGCCTATGCGCTGGATCCCGACATCCGGGTGATCGCGCCGTGGCGCGAGTGGGATCTGGGCTCGAGGGAGTCGCTGATGGCCTACGCGGCCGCCCACGGCATCGGGATCGAGCGCAAGCGGGGCACCGAGTCGCCGTTCTCGATGGACGCCAACCTGCTCCACATCTCATATGAGGGGGGTCCGCTGGAGGATCCCTGGCGCGAGCCCCCGGCGGAGATGTGGCTGTGGTCGGTGAGCCCCCAGCTTGCTCCCGACGAGCCGACCTACGTGGATCTCACCTTCGCGGGCGGCGACATCGTGGCCGTCGACGGCCGGCCCATGACTCCGGGTCAGGTGCTGGCCACCCTCAACGGGCTCGGCGCAGCCAACGGATTGGGGCGTATCGACATCGTGGAGAACCGCTACGTGGGCATGAAGAGCAGGGGAGCGTATGAGACGCCGGGCGGCACGATCATGCTGCGGGCCCACCGGGCCATCGAGTCGATCACTGTCGACCGGGAGGTGGCCCACCTCAAGGACCAGTTGATGCCCCGCTACGCGGAGCTGATCTACAACGGCTACTGGTGGAGCCCGGAGCGCCGGATGCTGCAGACCGCGATCGACTACAGCCAGGCGACGGTTAACGGCGAGGTCCGGGTGCGGCTGTACAAGGGCAACGTCGACATCGCCGGACGCCGCTCCGACGACTCGCTGTTCGACTACAAGGTGGTCACCTTCTCCGAGGACGAGGGCGCCTACGACCAGGCCGACGCCTCCGGGTTCATAGCGCTGCACGCTCTGCGGCTGCGCAACCTGGCCCGCAAACAGTCGCAGCGGACGAGCGGATAGGGAGCGATTCATGAGGACGTTGGCGATGCACGCAGCTAGGCAGACTCGCGGTGGCGCGAGTTCGCTCTTCAGGTCGGGAGTCTGATCATGGACGACTCGGCGACGCTGTGGCACGGCCGCTTCGATGGCGAGCCTGCCGATGCGCTGCGGGCCCTCAACGACAGCCTGCCGTTCGACCGGCGGATGTTCCGCGAGGACATTGCCGGTTCGCGCGCCCATGCGACGATGCTGGCCTCGGTCGGTCTGCTCACCGACGACGAGCGCGCCGCCATCGGCGAGGCTCTCGACACGGTGGAGGCCGAGATGGCCGAGGGCCGCTTCGTGGCCGCGCCCGGCGACGAGGATATCCATACCGCGGTAGAGCGGCGGGTAACGGAGATCACCCCGGCCGGGGCCAAGCTGCACACCGGCCGCAGCCGCAACGACCAGGTGGCCGCCGATTTGAGGCTCTGGACGCGCGCCGCGCTGGATGATGTCGCCTGGGCCGTGCTCGGGCTTCAGCGGACGCTGCTCGACCGGGCTGCGGGGGCCGGGGATGCTCGGCTGCCCGGCTACACCCATCTGCAGCAGGCCCAGCCGGTGCTGTTGGCCCATCATCTGCTGGCCCACGGCTGGGCGCTGACCCGCGACGTCGGCCGGGTCTTCGAGGCTCGCGGCCGGGCCGACGTGTCGCCGCTGGGTGCGGGCGCGCTGGCTGGTTCGTCGTTGCCGTTGGACCCGCACCAGACCGCCGCCGAGTTGGGCTTCGGGGCGGTGTTCGAGAACAGCCTCGACGCAGTGGCCGACCGCGACTTCGTGGCCGACGCCCTCTACGCCCTGGCGATGCTGGGTGTGCATCTGAGCCGGATCGGCGAGGAGGTGGTGCTGTGGTCATCGTCTGAGTTCGGCTTCGTGGAACTCGACGATGCCTTCGCGACCGGCTCGTCGATGATGCCCCAGAAGAAGAACCCCGACGTGGCCGAGTTGGCCCGGGCCAAAGCCGGTCGCCTGATCGGCAACTTGACCGGCCTGCTGGCCACCCTCAAGGGCTTGCCCCTGGCCTACGCCAAAGACTTGCAGGAGGACAAGGAACCCTTGTTCGACGCGGTCGACACCACCCTGCTCACGCTGGCCGCGCTCGACGGGCTCCTGTCGACGGCCCGCTTCAACACCGACCGCATGGCCGAGGCCGCTTCTTCGCCCTATGCAGTGGCCACCGACCTGGCCGAATGGCTGGTAGCAGCCGGAACACCGTTCCGCGAAGCCCACGCGGTCGTCGCCGATCTGGTGCGCCGTTCGCTCGACGGCGAGGCCGCGTTGACAGATCTGGTATCGGCGGACGAGCGACTAGGCCCAGAGGCGGCCAAGTTGCTCCAGCCGGGCGTGTCGGCGTCGCGCCGGACCTCACACGGCGCAGGCGGCCCAGCCCCAGTAGCCGCCCAGATCCAGAGATTCCGCGAACGCCTGGAAGCCGACACCGCCCGCCTGGGGTGACCCAAGCCAACAACGCGGCGATGTCTAGCCGTGCCCGCCGCGGTCTCCCGTGATGCTCGCAATGGGTGCCCGGCCGCTGGCCCGAGCCTTCTACGAGCGCGGCGTGCTCGAAGTCGCGCCCGACCTGCTCAACAAGGTGCTGGTGGCGCCCGATGGCCGTTGCGGGCGGATAGTCGAAGTCGAGGCCTACGGAGGCGCCGACGACCCCGGCAGCCACGGCTTCCGGGGCCAGACCAAACGCAACGCCACCATGTTCGGACCGCCCGGCCATCTGTACGTGTATTTCACATACGGCATGCACTGGTGCGCAAACGTGGTGGCCGAGACCGACGGCGTGGCCGCGGCCGTCCTGCTGCGAGCACTCACACCGCTGGAGGGCATCCCTGCCATGTACGCCGCTCGGGGCCGGGCAGCCCGTCGTGACCGTGACCTTTGCAGCGGCCCAGCCAAGCTCACCGGTGCCCTCGGCATCGACGGCACCCTAGACGGAGCAAACCTGGTAACCCTCGACCGCGCCATAACCATCGTCGACGACGGCCAGCCACCCCCGTCAGACCCCGCCACAACCACCAGGATCGGCCTCACGAACGGAGCGGACCTTCCCTGGCGCTACTACGTACAAGGCGTAGCCGACATCTCCCGCCGCTGACCGGCGCGCGTAGAGGCAGCCGGCTTGCAGCCGTTCGTGGTCGCCCTCAGATGTCGCCGGGGATCTGGCAGTTGTCCATGTTGTTCAGGCGGGCGAAGCCGTCCATGCGCTCGGTGTAGGTGCTGCCCTCGGTCATGTCGACGAGCAGGAAACGCAGTTCCCGGTCGGGCGTGTCGTCACTGGCGGTACGGAGCCGATCCGAGTGGCTGCGGCGGTCCGACACATAGACGTCCCAGTCGGCTAGCCAGTCGCGGACCAGCGAGGCGTCCGGCGGGCCGTCGGCTTCGGTGGATGCCGTGAGCGACGCGTTCGCCCGCTGGCGCAGGTCGTCGACGAGCATCTCGACCGCGTCGGTGCCCTGGTCCACCTGGTCGGCCCGCTCCGCCCGCGACGCGGCCTGACGGGCCGTGGGCAGCGCCGCGATGGCTGCCTGGGCTTGGGCGCAGCGCTGGTCGGCCCACTGAGCGAAGTCGCGGTCGTCGAGCCGGGCCGGGTTCTCACTGCGGGCCCACGGCGAGAAGGCCCAAGCCCAGAACACGAAACTGCCCACCACGAACACACCCGCCAACCAACGGCCCAGCCGCCGCCATCGCCTGCGGCCGGGGCCATCTCGGCCGGCGGGCGCAGCCGAGTTGACCGGCTGGCCCGGTTCGGCTGCGAGAGATGCCTGTGGGTCGTCTTCGGTCACGGGTCGGGAGTCACCCAGATCTCTACTGGGCTGCCCGGCTCGACGGTGGCGCGCGCTTCAGGCCATTGCTGCCACACGGCACCGGGTTCGCCGTCGAAGAGTTCGGCGCCGGAGTCCAAGATCGGCGCAACCACCACCTCCACGCCCAACTCGGCGGCGGCCAGCACCTGACGGGCTTCGGCCTCATCGAGACCGACCACGTCGGGCATGGTGATGATCGTCGGCAGTTCCGGCGCTACGGCCACCTCCACCGTGACGGTGATCCCGCCCCGCTGCAAAGACAGCGCCGCCGGGGCCTGCCCGATGATCGTTCCCTCTGCGAACTCTCCGGTGGCCACCTCCACCACGGCCACCCCCAGGGTCAGCTCCACCAACTCGGCCCCCACCTGATCTGCATCCCATTGTCGCCCCACCAGATCGGGGATCTCCACCGAGTCGAGCGTCGGCGGGTCGGTGGGCGGGGCGGGCGCACTCACCGGAGGAGAGGGCAGGCTCACGGCGGGCAGCTCGCGATGGGCGGCGAGCATGATCTCACGCCAGATCTGGGCCGGGTAAGTGCCGCCCGCCACCCTGATGTCGGTGGTCGGAGGCACCATGGGGATCTGCGCGTCGGGGAAGCCGACCCACACGGCGGCCGCCCGCTGCGGCGTGTATCCCACGAAGGTCGCGTCGGCGTAGTTCTGGGCCGTGCCGGTCTTGCCCGCAGCCGGCCGGTCGATGGCGGCCCGGTGCCCGGTGCCGGAGGTGATGGCGCCCTGCAGCACCCAGGTGATCTGATTGGCCACGGAGGAATCGAGCACAGGCACCTCATCAGCAACATGGCGGTAGAACGCGGTGCCGTCGGGCTTGATGACGCTGGTCACCAGCACCGGCTCCACCCGCAGCCCCGAACGGGCGAACGTGGAGAACAGGTCGGCCAACTCGACGGTGTTCACGTCCTCGGTGCCCAGCACGCCGGCACACACCGGTGCGATCCGGCTGGGCTCCAGTCCGAGCCGCTCGGCCATGGTCACGAAGTTCGCGGGGCGGATGTCCACCATCAGCTGGGCGTACACCGTGTTGATCGAACGTTGGGTCGCCTCGATCAAGTCCGCGTTCATGGGCTCCTCGGGCGTCGAGCCCAGCCCGCCCCGGATGGTCCACAGCGGTCCGCACACGTCGGGTCGGTCGATCTCCAACTCGTCCGGTGCGTCGTAGGTCTTGGTCACCGTGAAGCCTCGCGTCAACGCGGTGGCCAGCGCGATCGGCTTCATCGCCGATCCGGCCTGTCTGCCCTTGCCGCTGGCCAGGTTGAACTTGGCGTCGGTGGCGTCGCCGAAGAAGTCGCGGCCGCCGACCATGGCCAGCACATGGCCGTCCTCGTCGCCGCCGAGTCCCAGCACGGTGGCAGCCGCGTCGGGATTGGTTCCATTGTGCGGGAGGATCGCCTCCACGGCCGCCTCCGCGCCGGCCTGCAGGCCCAGGTCGATGGTGGTGTGGATCTCCAGACCGCCCTCGAACAGCAGCTCGGTGCGGTGCTCACGCGTCGGCCCGAAGGCCTCGTTGTCGAGGAACCACTGCTTGACGTCCTCCACGAAGTAGGCGGCCGGGTAGCGCTCTTCGAGGATGGGGATGTCCTCGATCAGCACGATCGGCTGGTTGTAGGCCCAGTCGTGCTCGTCGATGGTGATGAAGCCGTTGACCAGCATCCGATCCAGCACCAGGTTGCGGCGGCGTCGGGCGTCCTGGGGGTTGCGGTAGGGATCGAAGGCGCTGGGACGCTGTATCAGCCCGGCCAACAGGGCAGCCTGTTCGAGGGTGAGCTCGGTCACCTTCAGGCAGGCTTCGCGGCCTCGCTCGGCCGCAGTGGCGGCCAGCTCGCACCTCGGGGCTCCGAAATACTGGCGGGCGGCGGCCTCGATCCCGTAGGCGCCGTTGCCGAAGTACACCCAGTTGAGGTAGCGCAGCAGGATGAAGTCCTTGGTGAAGAACTGCTCGAAGCGTCGAGCCATGAAGAACTCTTCGATCTTGCGGGTCAGGGTCTCCTCGGAGCGGTCGAGGAACACGTTGCCCACGTACTGCTGGGTGATGGTCGAGCCGCCCTGGCTGATCCCTCCCGCGGCCACGTTGCTGCGGGCCGCCCGCAGGATGGCCTTGAGGTCGGCGCCGTCGTGTTCGTAGAAGCGCTCGTCCTCGATGGCGACCACCGCATTGCGCACGACCTGGGGAATTAGGGCGATGTCGTCCACGTCGGTGCGGCGCTGCTCGCCTCGCAGTTCGGTGATGAGCACCCCATTGCGGTCATACACCCGCGACGACTGCGCGGTGGCCTGTCTCTCAAGATCGAAGCTCACATCGGGCAACTCATACGAACACCCGGCCGCCAGCATCGACACGGCCAGCACCGAGACAACAAGCACGATGGCACCGCGTCGCATGTAGCCATTGTGCTGCGCCGAGCGCGCCGAGCCACGGACAGGCTGTGCCCGGGAGCGATTCACCCCATTGGGTATGGGCCGCTTCCCCCGACGCGGCCGGTCAGGATCCGATGCGACCACCGCCGGTCTTGGTGACCGCCACCAGGCTCGGCAGCGGCGGCCATACCCCGTCGGGCCACAGACTCTGCGGATCCTCAGGTCCGGAGCTGCTCTCCCCGGGATGCTGCACGTTCACGAACAGCGTCTCGAAGTCCGGCGTGAACTCAGGACCACACACCTCCGCACCCCTGGGAACGCTCAAGAACGGCTGGACGTTGCCCCGCTCGGCACCCGACGACGGGACCGCGAACAGGATGTCGTTGAGCCCCAGGGTTACGGGCTGGCCGTCGGTGGCGATCCAAACGTTGCCGCGCTCGTCGAACGCCAGGTTGTCGGGAGTGGCGATGGGGCTCACGCTCGACTTGTCGAAACCTGCGAACCAGGTGCCCGGATCGGTCGGCTCCCCACAGATCAGGAAGAACTCCCAGGTGAACGTCACCGACGCGAGGTCGCCACCGTCCTCGGTGATCTCGAGCACGTGGCCGTAGCGGTTCTCTGCTCGGGGATTGACGGCGTTCTCGTCGCCGGGCACCCGCCTCGTGTTGTTGGTGAGGCAGACGTACACCCGGTTGTTTCGGGGGTTGACCTCCACGTCCTCGGGCCTGTCCATCGGAGTTGCCTCCAGCCGGTCGGCCGCCCCTCGAGTGTTCAGCAGCACCTCCGCCTGCGTCATCTCGGCCAGCGGGCCAGTTCCGCCGCCGACCAGTGGCAGCCATTCGCCGGTGCCGTCGTCACCGAACTTCGCCACGTACAGCGTGCCGGAGTCGAGAAGCGAGAGGTTGGCCTGCCTGTCATCGGGGCGGTACAGGCCGCTGGTCACGAACTTGTACAGGTAGTCGAAGCGCTCGTCGTCGCCCGAGTACAACACGACCTGCCCGCTGTCGGCCATCGCCGTGGTGGCAGCCTCGTGCTTGAAGCGCCCCAGTGCGGTGCGCTTCTTCGGCACGAACGAACGATCGTGGGGGTCGATCTCCACGATGTAGCCGAACCGGTTGATCTCGTTCGGCTCCTTAGACAGGTCGAAACGGCGGTGGTAGCGCTCCCACTGCAGGCGCGACGGCCCCGAGGGCACGCCGTAGCGCTCATTGATCTCCTTGAGGCGGGCGTCCGGGTTCCCGTCGTTGTTGGCGAAGTACTGATTGAAGTTCTCCTCGGCGGTGAGCACCGTGCCCCAGGGCGTCTTGCCACCGGCGCAGTTGCTGAGCATTCCGAGGACGTGTCGGCCTGTCGAGTCTCTGGAGGTCTCAAGCAGTTCGTGGCTGGCCAGAGGTCCGGTGAGCTCCATCGGGGTGGAGCCGGTGATGCGGCGGTTGTGCCGGCTTGTCAGGTCCACCGACCATTCGCCGTCGGGGGTGCTCTCCAGCGCGAGGATGCTCATGCCGTGAGCGGCGATCTCCACGTCGACCTGTTCTCGGGTGGGATTGGCCGGGTCGTAGTCGCAGAACATGCGGTCGGGCTCGGTGTACTCGTGGTTGACGCAGAGCAGCCCGCTCGCGGCCCGCCCCGAGCCGTGCTCGCTCAAAGGAAAGTACGCGTTCAGATCGGCGTTCCAGCCGAAGGCTCTCACCTGCCGGTAGCGAGAAACGTTGGCTGAGGTCATGCGTTCGATGCCCGAGTGAATCGGGTCGCCCCAGCGCATCAGCACCTTCGCTTCGTAACCGTCGGGCACAATCACCTCGTCGGCGTCGCCCAGCATGATGGGAGCGAACCCGAGCGACGCGCCCGTATTTGTCGGGCTCGCGGCCGTTGTGGTTCCGCTCTGCGGCGGGCTGTCGACGCCGCCCAGCGCATCCCGAGGTTCGTCTGAGGATCCTGCGCTGAGAGAGGCCGCCGCGGGACCCGCGGTGGCGAGCAGCAGCGGCGGCGCCACGGCCGCGCCCTTCAGGAGGGTGCGACGGGCCAGTCGCCGCTCTGCGACATCCGCGAAGGCGCGGCCGTCGGCTGCGGCTCGACGCTCGTTGGGGGCTTCATGGAAACAGGCCGCGTCGCACTTGAGTAGACATTTGCGGGGAACGCCGCCGCCTCCATGCCTCTCCCTGCCCGCCTCGCTGCCGTCGTCGCCGGCCAGAACGGCGAACAGCCTCCTACCTGGACCCTGTGATCGAGATGCCACAATGAGCTCCTTCCCTCATCTCGGGCGTTGCGTCATGGCCGAGCGACCGCCCAACCCGACACGAGCGCACAGTAAGCGCCGCAACCCGCCTCGTCATCAAGTACATAACCGACGCCACGTCAGCATCGTCGATAGGCACAACTAATCTTGTCGAAAGTTGTAATGCGGTGAAAATGATGTTAAGGGTTACTCGTTGACTGATGCGATTGAGGAGGAGCAGGCGATGGGGATGTTCACTTGGCCCGTGCGGATTGAGACCATCGACGGTCGCCGGTCGCTCGACTTGGACGCCACTGTCGACACCGGCGCGGCCTACATGGTCGTGCCCGGCACGCGGCTGCACGAGATGGGTGTCGTTCCCCGGGGACTGCGTCGTTTCAGGATCGCTGATGGCACCGTGATCGAGGGTGCCTTCGGCGAGGTGCTGGCGACCATCGACGGCGACACCGCCACTACCCAGGTGATCTTCGGGGCCGACGGAGGCCCCACTCTGCTCGGGGCCTACACGCTCGAAGGCCTGGCGCTCGCAGTGGATCCAGTGCAGCAGCGCCTCGTGCCCGCGGTGATGATCCTGTAGCGAGCAGCGCACAGGGCCGGACGGGTCGGCTCGGCCGCGCGGGCGCTGTCGGTAGGCTGAGCCTTGATGGCCGACCTGCTTGATGACCTGCGGGCCCGCGGGCTGGTCCACGACCACACCGAGGAGCGGGCCCTGCGGGAGATGCTCGGCTCGGGGCCTGTCACGTTGTATCTGGGCATCGACCCGAGCGCCGACAGCCTGCATGTCGGCCACCTTGTGGGCGTGTTGGCGCTGCGTCGTTTCCAGGAGGCGGGACACCGTCCGCTCGCGCTGGTAGGTGGCGCCACGGGCATGATCGGTGACCCGAGCGGGCGCTCCGATGAGCGCAACCTGCTCGACGCGGCGACTCTTGCGTCCAACGCGGCGGCCATCGCCGGCCAGCTGGAGGGGCTTGTCGATTTCGGTGGTGATGGCGGCGCACGCCTGGTCAACAACTACGACTGGACCGAGTCCGTGACGCTCATCGACTTCCTGCGCGATGTCGGCAAGCACGCCACCGTCAACCAGATGGTCGCCAAGGACTCGGTGCGCAGTCGCATGGACGGCGAGCACGGCATCTCGTTCACCGAGTTCAGTTACATGCTGTTGCAGGCGTTCGACTACTGGTGGCTGCATGAGCACCACGGCTGCCGGCTGCAGCTCGGCGGCTCCGACCAGTGGGGCAACATCACCGCCGGCATCGATTTGATCCGCCGTCGCGGCGGCACCACCGTGCACGGTCTGACCTGGCCGCTGATGACCCGCGCCGACGGTCAGAAGTTCGGCAAGACGGCCGAGGGCACCGTGTGGCTGCACGCCAAGCGCACGCTGCCCTTCGAGTTGCACCAGTACTTCCTCAACACCGACGACGGCGACCTGGAGAGGCTGCTTCTGCAGCTCACCCTGCTGCCGGTGGCCGAGGTGCATGAGATCGTGACGGCGCATGAGCTGGCTCCCCAAGAGCGACAGGCGCAGCGCGTCCTAGCGGACGAGGTCTGCACCCTGGTGCACGGGCAAGCGGCCACCGAGCAGGCCCGCCTCGCGGCCGACGTGCTGTTCGGGGACGGCGAGTTGTCGACCGAGCGGCTCGAAGCGGTGCGGGGCATCGTGCCCGAGACGACGACCGATGGCTCGGCGGTCGGTTCCGATGAGCCGGTCGTCGACGCGCTGGTGCTGGCGGGCGTCTGCACCTCCCGCTCCGACGCTCGCCGCGCCATCACCGGCGGCGGGATCCGCGTCAACGGCCGGCGTGTGGGGTCTCCTTCCGAGCCGGTCGACCTGGTCGGCGGCCGCTATGCACTCCTACAACGGGGCCGCCGCCAGCGCCACCTCCTCATCGTCCACTAACAGGCAGCGCGGATAGGTGCAGACCCGTCGCATCGTGACGGGGTGACTCCCGCTCTTGTTCGCTGCGCTCACGGGCCGCCCAAACCTCGGCATGGCTGCCCACGGCCTCGCCCGTATGCGCCGGATTGGTCCGCCTATTCGCTCGGCCTCTAGCAGTCCGAGCGGGCAGACGCAAGAATCCGGGGGCGTGCAGGGTTGCGCGCAGGGGGCGTTGCCGCTAGCGTCGGGCTTCGCCCTTGGCGGGGCCTTCGGGCCGCGTCCAAGGGTTGCAGTGCGCTCGGTGCCATCGGTCCAGATCGATCCGGACCGGCAGTGGTCGCCGGAGCAGATTGCTTCTTGAAAACGGAAGAGACGGACGCATAGCGAGTGCGGGCGTCGGCTTGGGCTGCGTGGCCCGAGGCGATGTCCGTCAATGCAAGGTCCGGCATGATTGCCGGACCGCCCGGCGCTTCGGCGCCGGGAGAGCCAAGGTCTCCCGCCCCCAAAGCGGAGAGGCCGGCTCTCTGAACGCAAAGCTGCTCACGCACCCGCTTCGGCGGGGAGCAGCCGAGCAACCCGATCGAAG
>JAJDZO010000183.1 GCA_022824605.1 Acidimicrobiia bacterium | reverse complement strand
CTCTTGCAGAACCCGCCAGCCCTCCGAGGCCAGCCCCTCGGTGAGCGACTCCACGTAGAACGATCCGCCCGCCGGATCGGCCGCCCGGCCCAGGTGCGACTCCTCGAGCAACAACAACTGGGTGTTGCGGGCCAGCCGGCGACCCAGAGCACCGTCGGCGGCCGCGCCGGCTGATCCCGAAGCATGGTCTAAGGGCAGCACAGTCACCGCGTCGGCACCGGCCACTCCGGCCGCCAGCGCCGCGGTGGCGCCCCGCAGCAGGTTCACCCACGGGTCGCGCCTGCTGTAGGCGTGGGCCGCGGTCACCGCGTGCTGGTACTGGCGAGCCGCTTGTTCGGAGCCTCCACTGGCCGTCACGACGCGCGCCCACATGATCCTGGCCGCCCGCAGCGCGGCGATGGTCACGAACTGGTCGGCGGTGGTCGCCAGCCGGAAGCCGATCAGTCCGGCCGCGGCATCGATCGACAAGCCAGCCTCCACCAGTGCTCGCAGGTACGCGATTCCTGTGGCGGTGACCCAGCCCAGGGCCTGAGCCTCGGTCGCACCCGCGTCGGCGTAGCGGGTCGCATCGGCCGTCAAGACCCTTACCCCGGAACCGAGCCGGGAATCGCCCCAACCCTCCGACGTCGAACCCCGCGAGCCTCGACCCCCCGGATCCGCTACCACCGTGGCGGTCCAGGCCGCAACCGGCGCGCCGGCCATGCGATGGCTCGAGCGAGCCCACTCCCCCAGCGGGTCGAGCCCGAGCGAGCTGCCGGGTGCCAGGCCGGCGCCCCGGCGGGCCGCCAGCGCGAGGAACGCATCGGCGGCGTCCATGTCCGCGTGGGGAGCCAGCGCCAGAGGCACGGTGGCCATGTCGACGTTGCTCAGCAGGCGGTCGAGCCCGTCGACGTCTGCGACCTCGCCGATGTCGAGCTCCACCGACGCTGCGCCCCCGGCCAAGTCCTCCTCGATCCGAAGTCCGAGCTCCTCCAGGGTTCGCTCCGCGGACGTGAGCCGATGAAGCTGGCGGACGTCCCAGCCCGCCTGGGACCGGCGCGGATCGGCGGTCGCCGCCGCTGCGGGGCGATTCGGGCCGTCGGTGTACAGCGGCTTGATGGCGATGCCGTCGCGGGTGGTGCCGGCTAGTTCGGCCAGGTCGCGGCCTCGCAGCGTCTGCGCGACCAGGGCCATCCAGTCGTCGGCTCCGGCGGGCGGGCCGCCGCCGGGCGTCATCACATCGTGAAGCGGAGGCTGCGGGCCGCGTGCTCGCCCCAGTGGGCGTCACCGCTCCAGGAGATCGAGCCGTCGTCGATCTTCGACTGAGGATCGATGCGCCCGCAGGCGAGCATGATGAACGTGGTGGAGTCGGCGGTGAGCACCACGTCGGGCGAATCCAGCGAGCCTGGATCCACCGCCTTGGCCCGGCCGTCCACCACCACCGCCATCTGGCGCTGCACCGGGCCGGTGATGTCGGCCCTGAGGCTCATACCGTCGGGCAGACCGACCTTTCTGCCGATGATGTAACCCATCGAACCCTCAACCTGGTTCATGGTGATCTCCGCGGCCGGTCCGCTGTCATCGGTGGCCCGCCCCAGCGGGATGGTGCAGTCGCGCACATGCACCCACAGGTCGAAGATGCGTATGGCCAGGAAGCCCCCGTATGTCTGCACCCCCACCGGGGTCCACGACGGGCGCTGCAAGTCGTCGTCGCGGAACGCGGCCAACTCGGCCCGGCGGCTGTCGAAGATTTCCGCCACCCGGGCCCTGAACTCGGACGGGGACATGGCAGCGGATGCTTCGGTGAGGGCCACCATCTTCTCGAACGGCGGCATGTTGTCGGTGCTGATCTCCCAGCCCGAGATCACGTCCTCCACACCCACGGTATGGCCCAGCGCCTGGCGCACGGTCCAGTCCGGGCACAGCGACTGCACCGTCCACTCGTCGCCGGACAGGTCGGCGCACAAGTGCGATATCTCGGCGAAACAGGCCTCAGTGGTGTCGATGAGCGACTGGCGGGAGTAAGAATGCATGCCTCAAGCATGACGCCGAAGCGTCCTCTACTGCAACGTCCCCGGAGAATCGCACCATGACCGTCACGGACGCCCCCGCCGACACCGCCGAACAGACCCGTATCGCCGAAGCGGCTGTCGATGCCCTGCTGGCCGCTCACGACCCCGTCACCGAGAGTCACATCGAGTTCCGGGGCCACCAGTACGACGCCGGGCTGGCGTGGGTGCACCATCCGGCGGGCTTCGGCGGGCTCGGCCTGCCCCGCACCCTCCAGCGCACCGTCGATCAACGGTTGCGGACCGCGGGCGCCCGGCCCGCCGACCCCTCCACGTTCTTCATGCTGCTGATCGGGCCGACCATCGTCACCCACGGCACCGACGACCAGAAGCGCCGCTACCTGCGGCCCATGTTCACCGGAGAGGAACGCTGGTGCCAGCTGTTCAGCGAGCCCGGCTCCGGATCCGACTTCGCGGGGCTGGGCACCCGAGCCGAACGCGACGGCGACGAGTGGGTGGTGAACGGCCAGAAGGTGTGGAACACGCTGGCCCATGTCGCCGACCTCGGGATGCTGGTGGCCCGTTCCGACCCGGAACTTCCCAAACACAAGGGGCTGACCTATTTCGCGCTCGACATGCGCGCCGCCGGGGTGGAGGTGCGGCCGCTGCGCCAGATCACCGGCGAGGCCGAGTTCAACGAGGTGTACATGACCGACGTGCGGGTGCCCGACACGGCCCGGATCGGTGCGGTCGGCGAGGGGTGGCGGGTGGCGCTCACCACGCTGATGAACGAGCGGACGGCCATCGGGGGCGCAGCGGGCGGCGGTGACTCCGCTCAGCACGGGCCGCTGGGCACCCTGCTGGACACCTACCGAAACATGGACGCGGCGGTGCGCACCAAGGCCCATCGCGACGAGGTGATGCAGCTGTGGGTGCGCGGCGAGACGCTGCGGCTCACCAACATGCGGGCGGCACAGAACGCCCGGGCCGGCAACCCCGGACCCGAGGGCTCTGTGTCCAAGCTGGCCCTGGCCGAGTTCAACAAGGAGCTCACCTCGCAAATCCTCGACCTTGAGGGCCCGGCGGCCATGGTGGACTACGACTACGAGTTCCGCCGGCCCACTGCGGTGTCGCTCGACGCCAAGTCAGGCGAGACCCACCACGCCTTCCTGCGGTCGCGGGCCAACTCGATCGAGGGCGGCACCAGCGAGATCATGCGCAACATCCTGGGCGAGCAGGTGCTGGGCCTGCCCGGCGAGCCCAGGGTGGACAAGGAGATCCCCTGGCGCGACGTGCCCCGCAACTGACGCACACCCCGACCGACCTACCTACCCCTGACCCGCGCCGCAGCCGGCGCGGCGTCCCCGAACGAACGGAGCCGACACCATGGCATTGCCGACCGATGTGGGGATCATCGACACGATGATCGGCTTCCCCGCCAAGGACTTCGAGCACTACGAGTTCATCCGCAAGCAGCTCAAAGACGCCGAGTCGGCCGAGTTCGACTTCCCGGTGGAGTACATGTTCAAGGGCGTGCCCAAAGAGAAGTACGGCGCCGATGACCCGGTTGCGCTGACGTTGGGCGAGATGGACGCCTACGGCATCGAGTGGGGCCTGATCGGCTGCGAGGGCGAGGTGGGCCGCAAGGCGCTGGCCGAGCACCCCGACCGGTTCGTGGCCACCTGCCAGGCCGACGCCAACGACGTGATGGGCGCCGTGAGCAAGATCCGCCACTGCAAACAGGCCTACGACATCCGGGCGGTGGGCACCTTCCCGGCGGGCTGCTTCCCGCAGATCCCCATCGACGACGCCAAGTGGTACCCGGTGTACGCCGCCTGCTGCGAACTCGACATCGCAATCTTCGTGTGCGCGGGGGTGCCCGGCCCGCGGCTTCCGATGGACTGCCAGCATGTGGAGCGCATCGACCGGGTGATGTACGACTTCCCGGAGCTGACCCTGGTGACCCGCCACGGCTGCGAGCCGTGGGAGGACTTGGCGGTGAAGCTGATGCTGAAGTGGCCGGGCCTGCACTATTCCACTTCGGCGTTCGCCCCCAAGCACTATCCCTCCGCCATCATCGACTACGCCAACACCCGGGGCGCCGACAAGGTGATGTACGCCGGCTACTTCCCTATGGGACTGTCCCTGCAGCGCATCATGGGCGAGATGCCCGATGTCGCCTTGCGCGACGAGGTGTGGCCCAAGTTCCTGCGCCACAACGCAGCCCGAGTCCTCAAGATCGACTGACGGCACCAGGCGACGTGGTTCAGTGCAAGGTTGATGCCGTGGTGACGTTCGAGGATGTTTGCCGGGTCGGGCTCGAGCTGCCGGAGGTGACCGAGTCGACCTGGTACGGCACGCCGGGCCTGAAGGTCCGCAACAAGGGCTTCTGCCGACTGTGGGGCGAGCGAGAGCACCGGCGCGACGGGGTGCACGGCACTGAGGTGCTCGTGCTGTTCTGCGAACCGGAGATGAAGCCGGTGCTGCTTGGGAACCACCCCGACGCGCTGTTCACCGTGCCCCACTACGACGGCTACGGCGCGGTCCTGGTCCGGATGGCCGACGCCAAGATCGACGATGTAGCCGACTGGCTGGAGGACAGCTACCGCCGCGTGGCCCCACCCACCCTGATCCGCCGACTCGACAGCGCCTGATCCGTGCCGTCAGGCCCGCAGGCAGACGGCCCGTTATATGCGGCGGTTGTGGGCTTGCCAGTACTCGTCGCGTAGCAGGCGCTTGTAGAGCTTGCCGGTCTCGACTCGAGGCAACTCGGAGCGGAAGTCCACCCGGCGGGGACATTTGACGGAGGCCAGGCTGGCTCGGCAGTGGTCGATCAGCTCACGCTCGAGGGCGGCTGCGGCCTTATCGTCTCCGGGCATCTCGGTGGGCTGGACCACCGCTAGGGGAACTTCGCCCAGGTCGTCGTCGGGCACGCCGATCACGGCTGCGTCGATCACCGCGGGATGCATCGTCAGCAGGTTCTCGGCCTCCTGGGGGTACACGTTCACGCCGCCGGAGATGATCGTGTAGGCCTTGCGGTCGGTCAGGTACAGGAAGCCGTCTTCGTCCACCCGGCCCACATCTCCGAGCGTCGACCAGCCGTTGGGCAAGCGAGAGTCCCGTGTCTTCTCCTCGTCGAGGTGGTACTCGAAGGTGTTCCCCCCACCGAAGTACACCACGCCCTCGTCACCGGTCGGCACCTCGGTGCCGGTGGCCTCGTCCACGATGTGGAGTTCGCCGCTGATGGGCGCCCCCACCGTGCCGGGGTGGGCCAGCCACTGCTCGCTATTGCAGAAAGTCAAGCCGTTGCCTTCGGTGCCTGCGTAGTACTCGCTGATAATCGGCCCCAACCATTCGATCATCTCCCGCTTAGCCTCCACCGGGCACGGCGCAGCCGCGTGCAGCACGCACCTCAGCGACGACAGGTCGTGGCGAAGCCGCTGCTCGTCAGGCAGCTTCAGCATCCGCAGGAACATGGTGGGCACCACCTGGGTGTGGGTCACCGAGTAGCGCTCGACCGCAGCCAGGAACGCCTGCGGGTCGAAGCGCTCCATCACCACCACGGTGGAGCCGATCATGTGGCTGGCCATGGTGAAGCGCAGCGGTGCGCTGTGATACAGCGGTGCGGGCGACAGGTAGACCGACTCATCGGACTGGGCGAGCAGCAGCACGCATACCGCGGCCACCCCCGACTCGGCCTCTGCGATCGGCACCGGCTGATGCGCGGTGAGCACTCCCTTGGGGCGCCCGGTGGTGCCCGAGCTGTACAACATGTCGGCGCCGGCCACCCGGCCCTCCAGCGGCTCCCGCGACGCCGCGGCCACCGCCTGCTCGTAGCTGCCGTAGCCGTCGATCACCCCGTCCATCATCAGCCGGGTCTCGACACCGTCCATCCGATCGACCAACTCGGCGGCCTGGGCTGCCTTGTACTGCGAGGTGACGAACGCGCTCGCACCGCTGTTGTCGACTATGTAGGCGATCTCGTCGGTGGTGAGCCGGCTGCTGACCGCGGTGTAGATCAGCCCGGCGTAGTACGCCCCCCACATCAGCGGCAGGAAGCTGCGGTGGTTCTCGAGGCACCAGGCCACATGGTCGCCGGGGACCAGCCCGGCCTCCCGGAACACACGCGACACCCGATTGGCCTCAGCGTCGAGCTGGGCGTAGGTGATCGTCTCTCCCGACGTGGCCATGACGACGGCCGGCTTGTCAGGATCGGCGGCGGCATGGACTCCCGGATACATCGGCCCCGACGCTACCGGCGACCGCGGTTCGCAACGTCAGCCGATGATCGGACTCTCGCGGCCGCTCAGGCCGTGTAGCCGCCGCTCGCAGGCCGATCGGACTCGTGCAGCCCCTCAGGCCGTGTGACCGCCGTCCGCGGCCTGATCGGATCGGCTCAGCTCTCAGGCCGTGTAGCCGCCGTCCACGGCCAGGTGCTGGCCGGTGATGTAGCCGGCGCGCGCCGAGGCCAGGAAGCACACCGCCTCGGCTACATCGGCCGCGGTGCCGAAGGTATGTAGCGGGATGTTGGACCGAGCCGCGTCGAGGGCCCGGTCGTCGAGATCGCCCGAGGCGATAAGGCGCTGGGCCATGCCGTCGCTCAGCATCCCGGGGCCCACGCTGTTGATGCGCACGCCGTAGCGACCCTCCTCTGCGGCCAGGCCTCGCACGGCCGCGGTGACGGCGGCCTTGGGAACGGTGCTCAGACCGTCGCGGGCCGGGAAGCGGCCGAGACCGGCGGTGGTGATCGCCACGATGCTGCCCTTGGACTCGCGCAGGTGCGACAGGGCGGCGACGGCCACCGCGAAGAAGCCGGCCGCGTCGGCGTCCAGCTGAGCCCTCATGGCCGCAGGCTCGATGCGGCTCAGGTGCGTCTGCGGCACGTGGGGCCCCGCCGCGTACACCACGGTGTGCAGCCCGCCGGCCGCACCGGCCAGATCGGTGACCGCCGCACTGGTCACCGCGTCGTCGGCGAGGTCGGCGGCTGCGACCCAACTCCGCCGCCCCAGCCGCTCGATCTCCGCCGCGGCGGCCGCTGCCGCGCCCGCGTTGCTGCGGTACGTGAGAGCCACATCGCTGCCGCGGGCGGCCAACTCCGCGGCAATCACCGAACCGAGTCCGCCGCTGCCCCCCACCACAAGCGCTGCTCCGGCGCGGTCCGCAAAGTCCGCGCTCAGATCGTGCTCGCTCACCGCCTCAGCCTGCCCGGCCAAGTCAGCCTGTCCAACCGGATCACCCGGCAGCCCGGAACGAACAGCCCGTGCTCCAGTCTCGCGAGGTCCGCGCCTCGGTCGCCCCGCAAGCGCGATCATGTGTCCACCAACCACCACCAGATCCTCATCGACACCTGTGAGGCCTGTCCGCCCCGCACGCGCCTCGTTGCTCTCACCGTCTCGGTCCCGGAGCAATCAACCGAGAGGAGCCCACATGACGCCGACCGTGCCTGAACGCCAACCGCCGACGGTGATGCGGGCGGCGGTGCTGCTCGGCACCGGCGGACCCGAGATGCTGGAGGTGCGCGACGACGTGCCCGTGCCGAGTCCCGGCCACGGCGACGTGCTGGTGCGGGTGGCGGCCTGCGGCATCAACAACACCGACATCAACACCCGGGTCGGGTGGTACAGCCGCTCGGTCACCTCGGCCACGTCTTCCCATGGGTTCGCAGAGGCTGACACCACCGATTCGGCCTGGGGCCGTGGCGGCCTGTCCTTCCCCCGGATCCAGGGTGCCGACATCGCGGGTGTGGTGGTGGCGGCGGGCGAAGGTGCCGACTCAGGGCTGCTGGGACGCCGGGTGCTGGTGGACCCTTGGCTGCGCGACCGGGACCGTCCCTCCGATCGCGACCTCGCCGGCTATCTGGGCAGCGAACGCGACGGCGGGTTCGCGCAGTACTGCACGGTGCCCTCCGAGAACGTCTACCCGGTGTCGGTGAAGCTCACCGACGTCGAGTTGGCCAGCTTCGCCTGCTCCTCGTCGACCGCGGAGCACATGCTGCAGCGAGTCGACCTGCGCTCGGACGAGACGATCGCGGTTCCGGGGGCGTCAGGCGGCGTGGGCAGTGCGCTGGTGCAGCTGGCCAAGCGCCGCGGCGCCCGAGTGGTGGCTGTGGCCGGAGAGGCCAAACGGGCAGCGGTGAGCGACTTGGGCGCGGACGCGGTGGTGGCTCGGGAGTCCGAGGATGCCGTAGCGGCGGCCAAGGCCGCCAACGGAGGCGGCTTCGACGCGGTGGCCGACGTGGTCGGCGGCAGCGGCTTCGGGGGTTGGCTGGAGGCGCTGCGTCGGGGCGGGCGCTACGTGACCTCTGGGGCCATCGCCGGACCGGTCGTAGATCTCGACCTGCGCACCCTGTACCTCAAGGATCTCCAGTTGCACGGCGCCACCGTCTATGCCCCAGGAGTGTTCGCCGATCTCGTCGGCTACATCGAGCGAGGGGAGGTCAGGCCGGTTGTGGGTGGCACCTACCCGTTGGAGGAGATCCACGCCGCGCAGGAGGCTTTCGTCGAAAAGCGCCACATGGGCAGCTTGGTGATTGTGCTTCCGGGCTGCCTCTAAAGGACGCGGCGCATGGCGTCGCGGGCCCGCTCCTCGGCTACCCGCTTGCGGCCGACGATCGGCGTGGTGGGCGCGAATCCCGCTTCGGCCCGCTCCGACTCGCTCTCGCCGCCCCAGAAGCCCAACTCGCGGTTGCGGCGGGCATAGTCGCGGCAGGAGACCAGCACGACGCACTGCTCGCATATCGACCGGGCTCTGGCCTCACGGCGCACTCGAGCCTCGGGGCGCTCCGCAAAAGGTGCGAAGAACAAGCTGCTCTCACCGCCGCAGCGTCCGTGTTCCATCCAAGCGGTGGACCCCATCGGTGCGGCGATGGTCTCGTAGGCTGAAAGCATCCGTATACAATTTAGCGGCTGTATACAATCTGTCAAGCCGAATGTAGGACAATTTATTTCCTAGGACAATACTCGCCCGCAGGAGCGCCTCTTTGGGCAGGTCGGACAGGTTGTCAGCGGTCTCGGACCCACACGTAATAGCGGCAAACTGGCCATGGCTGCAACGCTGGCCGGCTCGACCGGTTACCCGGTCGGCTCTATGGGGCGGTGCCGGCGACGATCCCCGCGTCGTGAAGCCTGCCGATCTCGGTGCCTGACAGCCCGAGCCACCCGGCCAGCACCTCGTCGGTGTGCTCGCCGAGCAGCGGAGCCACCGCAGCGCCGCCAAGGATCCCCGACTCAGAGCCGGCACCGTGACCGAGATGCAACGGCGACGCCGGGGACAGGTACGGGCCGATGCCGGGCTGGTGCACCTCGGTGAACAGTCCTGCGTCGGGCGAGCAGCGCGGGTCGGACTCAACCAGTTCGGTGAAGGTCTGGTAGGGACCCCAGCAAACTCCGCATCCGTCGAAACGCTCAGCCACCTCGATGAAGGGCCGGCCTCCGGTCCAGGCCTGCATTGCCGCCCTGATCTGCTGGCGTGCCTCGAAACGGTCCCCCTCGTCGCCGAAGTCGAGACCTCGGGCCGCCTCGATCTCGGCGACGGCCGCGGCGCTGTCCGTGGCCTCCAGCAGCGCGTCCCACTGCCGGCGGCTGATGGCGACGGCGTAGAAACGCCGGCCGTCGACGGTGGACAGCTCCGCACCGAACGCCCCATATAGGTCGTTGCCGCAGCGCGGCCGCTCCGTCCCGTTGACTTGAACCTCGCCCACATAGCCCAGCGCAGCCGTCGCGGCCAACGCCACATCGCTCAATGCCAGAGTCATCACCGAGCCCTCACCCGTGAGCAGGCGGCGACGGTCGGCGGCCAGGATCCCCACCGCCGCGGTCTGACCGCACAGCAGGTCCCAGGCCGGCAGGACGCTGTTGATGGGCTCCGTGCCGCCGGCGGGACCGGTCACCATCGGGAACCCCATCGCTGCGTTGATCGTGTAGTCCACCGCGGTGGTGCCGTCGCGGTTGCCGGTGATGGCCACCATCACCAGGTCGGCCCGGCGAGCGACCAGACGCTCGGGCGCCATCCAGCCCCGGGCCGGGAAATTCGTGAGGAACGTGCCCGCCGAGCCGATCAGCCCGGCTAGCAGCTCGTGAGCAGCGGGATTGGTGAGGTCGACGGCCAGCGACTTCTTGCCCTTGTTCAATCCGGCCCAGTACAGCGAGCGCCCCTCGGCGGTGAGAGGCCAGCGGCTGTGATCGATGCCGCCGCCGATCCTGTCGAAGCGCACCACCTCCGCACCGAGCTGGGCCAGCGCCATTCCCCCCGAGGGCGCGGCCACGAACGCCGAGCCCTCCACAACCCTTAGTCCGTCCAGCGGCATGCCACCGATCATGGCCGCGAACATACCGGGGCCCAGCCGACGACTCGCTCACACCGAGCGGGGCGGCACCGAACCGGGCAACGCGGCACCACACCGGCAGGATCCTTGGCCGTGGGGCGAGACCCCGGCACACTGGGACCGTGACTGACGGCGTGGCGTGCATGATGATGCGAGGGGGGACATCGAAGGGCGCATTCTTTCGCCGCGAGGACCTGCCTGCCGCGCCCGGCCAGCGTGACGACCTGATCCTGCGCATCGTCGGTTCGCCGGACCCCCGACAGATCGACGGCATCGGCGGAGCCCACGTGCTGACCACCAAGGTGGCGGTGGTTGGTCCGGCGACCCGGCCGGATGCCGACGTGGACTACCTGTTCCTCCAACCGTCAGTGGACGAGCCCCTGGTGAGCGACGCCCAGAACTGCGGCAACATGCTGGCCGGTGTGGGGCCGTTCGCGGTGGAGAGGGGAATGGTGCGGGCTAGCGGCGCCGAGGCCAGCGTGCGAATCCACATGGTGAACACCGGCTCGGTGGCGACCGCAACGTTCCCGCTGCGCAACGGCATGCCCGACTACACGGGCCGGACCGCCATCGACGGCGTGCCCGGCACCGCAGCCGCGGTGCGGCTCGACTTCGAGGACATCGCGGGAAGCGCCTGCGGCGCGCTGCTTCCCACCGGCAAGGTCGTCGACTCCGTCGAAGGCGTGGACTGCACCCTCGTCGACAACGGGATGCCGACAGTGGTGATGAGAGCGGGCGACATGGCTGTCACCGGCTACGAGGACTGTGCGACCCTCGAAGCCGACGCTGCTTTGCGCGTCCGCCTCGAGAAGGTGCGAGCGGCCGCCGGCCATCTGATGGGGCTCGGCGATGTGACCGCCTCGACCGTGCCCAAGTTGACGCTGGTGGCTCCGCCGCGGACCCCCGCCGGAGACATCTGCACCCGGACCTTCATACCGCACCGCTGCCATGAGGCCATCGGTGTGCTCGGGGCGGTATCCATCGCCACCGCGTGCTTGATCCC
>JAJDZO010000395.1 GCA_022824605.1 Acidimicrobiia bacterium | reverse complement strand
CCATGTCACCATGTCACCATGTCACCATGTCACCATTACAACTCTGAGACATTCCATCTTACCCACAGGGCCACAGGTCACTCTCGTCGCCGCGACGCTGTCGGCGCGATCTCCGGCTGGCCGTGGCTGGCGAACAGCATGTTGAACGCCTCCCCGCAGATCGCGTGAAGCGTCGTGTCCTGGTCGAGTGCTAAGCGCTTGAGCTGGTTTCGGACCATCGGCGGCACATGGATCGTCAGTGACACCATGCCGGTCCGGCTGGGTGGCACGGTCGACGACGATGACCTCGACGGCACCGGCGACGCAACCGGGGCCGGCCGACTGCCTGCGGCGTTCCGAAGTGACGTGCTCAGGTCCGGCCTTTTCGCCATCATGTCTCCTTCACGGACCGCGTTTCGAGGCCCGCTTCCTGCATGATCCAGTGCCCCACGTCTCGAGCCTCCGCCGCCGCGCGGCTCGACGGCATGAACTCCGCCGCCACTAGGCCCATGGCCACGGCATCCCCGACTGCGGCCCGCTGGCCGAGGGTGTACGGGCAGACCACGATCCCGAAGCCCGAGAGCGCCGCCCGTGTTTCTGAGGCTCGGCGACCGCGGGGCGGCGTCGCGTTCAGGACCGCGACAACTGGCGCGCCACCAGCAAGCGTCACGATTTGCTGACTCGTGGGTACCGTCTCGATGTCGAAGAGAAGCGGCCGGCAAGGGATGACCACCAGAGAAGAAAGACGGGCGGCTTCCAGGGCGGCCGTCTCGAGACGGGCCGGGGTGTCGATCACGACCAGGTCTACCCCTTCGGCCGCGGCCGTCTCTAGCGCCCTACCCAGCCTGGCCGGCTGCGCATCGACCACCACCGGTGTCGAAGCCTCTCGTCGATCTCCCCACTTGCAGGCCGTCGCCTGGGGATCGATGTCGAGGACCACGGCCGTCAGGCCGGCCTGCTCAGCGGCCACCACGAGCGTCAGCGCGAGCGTCGTCTTGCCGGTCCCACCCTTCTGAGCGACGACAGCAATCGTTACCACCATGTGGAATATACCACATGGCACCATGTTGTAGCCCCCCCAGGCCACCATGTCTCATATACAACATGACACCATCCATGGGGCGGGTACGATACGGCGGAGCGGGGGGCGGACATTCCCCGAAGCCCGAGAGCGAAGCTCAGCGCAGCGCAGCGCGAGAGGGGTGTCTTGCGCGGTCCCCGCCTTGCCGGGGGGCGACGCCCCTATTGCCACATGACACCATGTTGGATATTCAACATGTATCATATACAACATGGCACCATAACGGGCGAGGACTGGTCGGACGGGGTTGAGGGACCAGCGGGCGTGTGAGGCGGTAGACCGAGGTCGGTCTTGAAGGACAAACGGGGCAGGGGGTTGCGTCCGACTTCAACCTCGAAGCCGACCCCATGGTTGAACGGCGGTCGGCTCGGGTGCGCCGTGGAAGTCAGCCGAGCATGCGCAGGATGGCGACGGCGGCACCGATGACTGCCGCGAGGATCACACCGGTCTGCGCGAGCATGGCGCCGGCAAACCGCCACGTCAGGCGGGCTTCCATCTCGGCGAGCCCGGCCTTGAACTGGTCGGGCGTCACGTGGTCTCCGTGGTCGGCGGCCTCTCGAACGGCGGCCGTGATGGCATCCGCGAGCTTCGGGTCGGCACCCGCGTCGGTCAGGGTGCGGGCGATAGCGTGGGTGTCGAGAGTGGCCATGCGTCCTTCCAGTCTAGCCCCCCGTAGGGATCCGGACCCGTCGGTTCAAGTCACCCTTCAGGCCGGGCCCAGCACCTTGGCGTGGTCAGACAGGAGGGCCCCGGGACAGGAGGGGCCTCCCGTGCCCCCCCTACGTCGACTCATCCATCACCCTCAGTTCGTCCAGCTCCCGCCGCCACTCCTTGAGCTGGCCGGGGTCAGTACGAGCACCGTGGTCGCGGATGGCCACCTCCAGGAGCCCGATCCGTTGCCGCCTCTCGGCGGGGTTCCCCATGTCGGGCTCGCGCGGTTCCTTCGCCTCGACCTCCTGCTGCTCCGCTGGCGTTTCGGCACCGGAACCCGGACAAACACCCTTCGGGTCCGGTCGCTGCTCCCCGCAGACCTCGCACACACCCCCGCCGTTCAGCCCCACCACGATCCGATGCCGGCGGGACTTGGTTTCCGTCCTCAGGCGCAGCCGGCGCTTTGCCCGTCGAGCTTCAACTCGCTCGCGAAGTTCGCGGAACACCACGTCGGCTGCAAGCCGATCTTGGGGCACTGGAATCGTGATGCCCAACTCGGTCGCCATCGAGGCAATTCCCGCCAGCTGTTTCTCGGTCGCTTGGCGTGCACCTGCATGCTGCTGCTGCTGTACGTCTAGAACAGATCTAAAAACCTTGGTTACCCCTACTTGTGGGGTATCTGCTACCCCTACATGTGGGGTATCTGGATTTTGAGACACCCCCAGTTGTGGGGTGTCTAGACCCGTGGCGTGTGGCTCAGATACCCCTGTGTGTGGGGTATCTGGAGCCGGGCCCGCTTGGTCAGATACCCCTGTACGTAGGGTATCTGCGGGTGCTGCCGCTGCCTCAGATACCCCTAGAAGTGGGGTATCTTCCCCCGGTGGGTCCGCTTCAGATACCCCTGCTTGTGGGGTATCTGTCTCTGCCTGCGGTGTCAGGAAAATCCGAATCGTGCTGTGGTACTTCCTCCGGAGCACGTGCACCAGCCCGGTTGCACGCAGCTCTGCCAGCGTGCGCGACACGACGTTGAGCCTCGTCTCCAGCTCACCCGCCAGCGTCCGCTGCTTGATGCCGATTTCGAGCACGTCTTCACCGCGCGTCCACGCTCGCCCGAACGTGCACAGCGAGAGATACCAGAGCTTCAGCCGGTGCGATCCGACCTTGACACGGCGAGCCCGACGCATGAACGTCTCCGGCTGCTCTGGGGCCGAAGCCTCCGAGTGCGGCAGCCGGGGCTGCGGGTTCGTGTACGCCAGAGCCGGTGCGGCTCCAGTTGACCGCTCGACAGAGGGGCTTGTATTCGATCCAGGTGTAGGGGTAGACTGATCCCCGTCCATTGCGTTGGGTGCTCCTATCACCCGCGCGCCCGCCAAACTCTCGATCACCCGGTGTTGCGAGCACCGGGTGTTCGTCCGTACGGGCGCATTTTCGCCCCAAGAATAGCACGGTGCCGCCGGTTCGAGGGAATCCTCCCTCAGTCGGCGGATTGGCCCGGTGGGGAAATCCTGGTTCCCTGCGGCGTCACCAAGGTCCGCTCGGCGACCTGCCATCGCTCCCCGGGCCGTGCGCGCGCCGAGGGAGGTCGTCCTCGGGCGGGGGCCACTGCTCCGCCGTGATCTCTAGGCGGCGGGACCCGCAGCATCCCCCACTCGTCGTCGCTCGCGGTCGCGGTGATGCACCGGCGAGAGCGAAGGTCAACTCCCGTACACGGCAAGGCCCGGTCCGCGGCGTCGACCGATCCTGTCGCCTGCGAGGTGCTGGACCGGCTCGATGTCGAACTGCTCGACGCTCGAAACGGGGAGGAGGCGGCGCGGTGCGACGAAGGCGTGGCCGATGGCGGGGTCGGGGGCGGAGTCGACAGGGAAGTGCCGGCTGGGCACGAGGGCGTGGCCGATCTCGTCAAGGGTCGACTCGCCCGCCGGCGGGGCCTTGGCCACGGATCGCGAACCGCGCGCCCCCGTCTCCGGCGAAGAAGAGCGGCACGACGGGGTCGGGGCCGCGGCGGACGGTGACCAGGCACCCTCGCCCTCGGTCGGCGTCGGCGACGTCTTCGAGGACGACTTGGTCTCGGTCAGCGAAGATCCGGGGCGAGGTTCTGGGCGCGGTCGTCCCCGTCGTCGCTGGTGGTATGCCGGTAGCCGGCGAGGTGAAACGGGCCACGAGGACAAGAGGTCGTCTTGTCCTATGGGTGCAACACCTTCACTCTGCGTTTTCCCCGCACGCCGGCACTCGACCCGCTGACCGGATCGGCGCGCGCCATTCGGCGCCGCGCGTCGGCATTGCCGCTGGGAATAGATCGCTCGCTGCCACGACGCGGTTCTACGGTGGCTGGGCTTGCGGCGGGCCGCAGGCTCTGGATCGCGGCGGCATCGCCTTTTCCGCGGTGGTTC
>JAJDZO010000378.1 GCA_022824605.1 Acidimicrobiia bacterium | reverse complement strand
GGCCATCGCCAGCCATGCACCGGCCGTCTCGGCGCCGGCCGCGGTTCGAAGCGCACGGGCGGCCTCCTCGGCGGTGTCCAGTGTCGCCACCTCAGGGGCAAGCGCCCGCGTGGAGGCTTCCTCGTGCGGCGATGCTTCGTCCTCAAGCGCGCCGCCGAGCACGTCGGCCAGGCGGCGGTACAGGGTCCGGAACTCGAGGAAGTCGAACAGCTTGCGCACCGCTTCGGCGTCCATGTCGCCGAGGACCATCTCGTCGAGTCCGGCGTCGAGCGGCACATCGCGCACGAGCTCCATCATTTCGGCGTTGGTGCGCACCTGGTCCTCGGCTGCGGCCAGGTTCTCTCGCAGCTTGGGCGTGAGCTGGTCGAGGGCGGCGAAGATCCCGTCGATTCCGCCCCGCGCGTTCACCAGTTTGGCGGCGGTCTTCTCCCCCACTCCGGCAACGCCGGGCAGGTTGTCGCTGGGGTCGCCCCGCAGCGCGGCGTAATGCACATAGTCGCTGGGGTTGACACCGGTGCGCTCGAGGATGCCGGCCTCGTCGTACAGCTTGTAGTCCGACACCCCTCGCATGTTGTAGAGCACCTTCACATGCGGGTCCTGCACCAGTTGGTAGGTGTCGCGGTCGCCGGTCACGATGATCACGTCATCGCCGCGTTCTCGTCCTTCGGTGGCCAGAGTGGCGATCACGTCGTCGGCCTCATAGCCCTTGGCGTCGATCATGGGCACGGCCAGCGCGTCGAGCACTTCGCGCACGATGCCCATCTGCTGGCGCAGGATGTCGGGCGCGGCGTCGCGGGTGCCCTTGTAGGTGGGGACCTTGGAATGTCGGAAGGTCGGTTCGGGGCGGTCGAAGGCGACCACGATCTGGTCGGGTTCGTGGTCACGCCACAGGTAGATGAGCATCGACGTGAACCCGAACACCGCGTTGGTGACCTGCCCCGAAGCGGTGGCCATGTCGGTAGGCAAGGCGAAGAAGGCGCGGTAGGCGAGCGAGTTCCCGTCGATCAGCACCACCTTGGCCACAAGGTGAATCTATGCCAGTGGCGGCGCTCGCGGTGCGCCGCAAGCCGGTGAAGCCTGCGGCGGGTCAGGGCGTGAGGCGGCCTTCCAGCAGGTCGCCGGCCACGTCTCGCATGGTGCGGCGCTGCGACATTGCGGTGCTCTGGATGAAGGCGTAGGCATCCTGTTCGCTCATGGCGTGGTCGTCGATGAGCTTGCCCTTGGCCCGGTCCACGATCTTGCGGACCTCCAAGCGACCCTCCAGGTCGCCGATTTGACCCTCCAGAGCCTCCATCTCGCGGTAACGGGCCAATGCCAGTTCCACCGCGGGCACCAGCGCCTCACGCCGGTAGGGCTTGACCAGGTAGGTCATCGCTCCGGCCTCACGGGCCTGCTCGACCAGTTCGCGTTGGCTGAACGCGGTGAGCACCACCACGGCGGTGCCACGCTTCGGGGCGATCTGCCGGGCGGCTTCGATGCCGTCGAGCCCCGGCATCTTGATGTCCAGGATGGCAACATCAGGGCGATGCTCCTCGACGAGTTCGACCGCTTCGTCACCCCGGCCGGTATCGGCCACCACGTCGAAACCCTGCTCGCGCAGAGTCTCCACCAGGTCGAGGCGGATGATCGCTTCGTCCTCGGCCACCACCACCCGAACCGCACTAGGCGATTTCACGACGCGCTGAATTGGTCTAGCAGGGCGAAACTTAAGCGGTTCTGAGTCTCGTGGGCGGAGCCAACAGCGTTCACGACGCGCTGAATTGATCCAGCAGAGCGTCCTGGTCGGCTTCCAGGCGCGCCACGCGATCCGCTACCTCGTCGCGGTGCCGCCGCAGCCGGTCGGCGTGCCTCTGCGCCTCTCGGTATTCGCGCTCAGCCAGCGGCGTCTCCGACACCAGCGCTCGCAGGCGGCACTCGTCGGCCTCCTCGCTGACCTGTACGAGTTGCTCCTCGCAGATACGCAGGTCACCGCGCAGCGCGTTCAACTGACGCCCTACGCCCCGTAAACGACGCTCAATCCGGTCTCGAGTCACCCCCGCAGTCTACGTGCGAGAACCGTTCTCACCGGGCGCAGTTGCCCGCCATGGACGGCACCGGGTTCTGGGCCGCAGGCAGTCGCATTCTGCGTCTCGCGTCACCGGGGCGGCTAGGGGAAGCGGCTGTCTGGACGTCTCGGACGGAGATCGACCTGCGCCGCCACTGGCACCGAGGCTGCTGGATCAGACGCCCGACCCGCTAGCAGTCCGTCAAGATCATCACCACCATCGGCATGGAAATGACCACAGTGAGGCAGAACTGACTGCCGCTGAGATGCGCTCGGCCGGCAGGGTGAGCCAGTCTGGGATCGCGGCTTAGTTGAAGCGGCGTCTCCTCGACGGCTTGGATGCTGAGAACGACTTTGAGCCCTTGCTGCTACCGCTGCGCTGGCTGGCGGGACCTCTGCGCGGCGCGCTCCTTCGGGGTGCGGGAGACGCCACTTCTGTTGAGGGGCGCTCCGATTGCTGGCGGCGCCCCGTGGCCCGGTCGGCGGGAGCCGAGGTGAAGTCTCCGTCGAGATAGCGGATCAGTCGATCTCTGGCGTCCCACGACTTGCCCCAGAGCGCGTGAGCCTCTGACCAGATAGTGGGGAGGTCCCTGGCGGCGGGCTCCACCATGATTTCGACGTTCTTGTAGAGCCCGTTGTGTGTGAGGTTGGCGCTACCGACCAACGCCGCCGTAACACGAGTTCGATTGTGGACGAGCCACGCCTTGAGATGGGCCTCGGACCGGTCGTCCCTCGACTGGTCCGTGCGATACCAATTGTGGACCTCCACGTCGCGGCGATCTAGGAACCGCTTGGCCTCAGCGCGGTCGTCGCTGGTCATCTTCTGCCAATAGACGGCTCGCGTGTCACCGATCAGCACGCTGACCGGCCGTCGGGCCGTGCGCTCCTGAAGCCACGACAGCCCGAACGCCGACGCGTACCCGACGGCGATGACAACCGGCCCCGAGGGGTTTGCCGCCAGGAACCGCTCAATGCGATCTGCCGCGGTCGTTCCCATAGCGGCGAGAGTCTAGGACCAGGCCACGGATGTGATCTGTGGGCATCAGTGTCGACGGGGCAGCAGCGCGCTCGGCGGGGGGCCGACGGGGCAGATCTGTGACGCGTGCCCGGCACTCACGAATCAAGAATATTCATTTGAATACCTGGATTTGCTCGATGATTGTCACACCGGTGTGGGATGCTGTGTGCATGTTGATCGACGCCGCCCGACGGGCTGAAGCTGCCGCCAAGGAGATGTTGGCCGCGGTGAACGACGGCTCGGCGTCGTGCGCTGAGATGCGCGAGGCGCTTGCCGTGTCGAGAGCGTTCATGGCTGCCGGTTCGGCGTTCCAGGCTGGTGCGGCCCGAGTCATCGCTCAGGCCGAACGTCACGGCGACGGCGGTGCTCAGATCCTGGCGGACACCGCGGGAATGGCACGACGCGACGCTCACACCCAGGTCAACACTGCCCGGGTCATCGAGGC
>JAJDZO010000352.1 GCA_022824605.1 Acidimicrobiia bacterium | reverse complement strand
GACTGTAGGGATCGTTGCGACTGTAGGGATCTGGTCTGACAGTAGGGATCGGGTCTGACAGTAGGGATCGGGCGTGACTTTGTGGATCGGGTTCGACTCGACGACGGCGCGGACACCGGCGACGGGCATCAGTGGCCCCGCTCGAAGGGCAGGGTGAGCGCCGCGGGCTGGGCCGCGCTGCGGCGGGCGATCACCACCAGAGCGACGATCGTGAGAAGCGCCGGAGCCATGGTGGTGAAGCTCGACGCCGCGCCGGTCACCAGACCGGCCGTCTTCCACTGGTTGACGGTGGAGGTGACCAGCCCGTACAACAGTGAACCGGCCACCACGCCGGTGGGTCTCCACGCCCCGAAGTACACGAGGGCGATGGCGATGAAGCCCATCTGGTTGGTGATGTTGTGCTGGAAGATCCCGATCTCGATGGCCAGCGCCGCACCGGCCAGTCCGGCCAGCCCGTTGCCGACGAGGATGCAGATTGCCCGGGTGCGGGCCACCGACACTCCGAGGCTGTCGGCAGCCTCAGGGGTCTCGCCCACCGCCCGCACGTTGAGCCCGAAGGTGGTGCGGTTCACCAGCAGGGTGAGCCCCGGCACCAGCAGCATCGACACGTAGACCAGCAGGTTGTGGTTGAAGAACATGTCGCCGATCTTCGGGATGTCCGACAGCAGCGGGATGGCCAGCTTGTCGAAGCTGGAGATGGGACGGGGCGTGCCCACCCACTCCTCGAACAGCAGCGCGCTCATGCCCAGCCCGAACAGGAATATCCCGATCCCGCTGATGCCCTGCTCGGCCCGGAACACCACGGTGACCGCGGCGTACGCCGCCCCGAGCAGCAGGCCCACTCCGATCCCGACCAGCAGGCCGACCGTGATGCTGTCGGTCTGAAGCACCGCCCAGTAGGAGAAGAACGCGCCCAGCAGCATCACCCCGTCCACGCCGAGGTTCAGCACGCCGCTGCGCTGCCCGAGCGTCTCTCCCAACGCAGCCAGCAGGTACGGAGTGGCCAGGCGCACCCCCGAGGCGAAGGTGGCCACGGTGAACGTGACGGTGAAGAAGTCGCTCACGGTTCGCTCTCCGGGGTACGGACCGGATCGGCCCCGTCGCCCGATGCGCTGTCGGCGCCCGATGAGCCTGAGCCGGCGGAGTCGGGCGAGGCCGCCTCAACTGAAGCCGACGGCGGATCGACGACCAGATCGTCGTGCTCGGCCGCCTCGCCGGCGATCGACAGGTAGCGCGACAGCCGTTCACGCAGCGTGTTGCTGCTCACCACGAACACCACGATCAGACCGTTGAGGCCGATCACAAGGTCGACAGGGATCTGGATGACCCGCTGCATGGCGTTGGCCCCCACCAGCAGCCCGCCGAACAGGAACGACGACGGGATGGTGAACAGCGGATGCAGCCCGCCGAACAGTGCAGCCACGATGCCGTTGAACCCGGCCGAGCCGGTGAAACCGGTGGCGAAACCCTCGGTCTGCAGCCGGTGGGTCTCGCTGCCGAACACCAGACAGGCCCCGGCCAGACCGCACAGCGCGCCGCTGATGGTGAGCGCGAGCATGGTCATCCGCTTCACCGGCATCCCCGCGTAACGGGCCGCCGCCGCGCTGGCACCCACCGCCCGCACCCGGTAACCGGTGGTGGTGCGCCACAGGAAGAACCAGGCGACCGCGGCTGCCACCAGAGCCACGATCACGCCCAGATGGAAGCGGGTGCCCTCGATGAGGATCGGCAGATCTGCGTTCTCGGACAGCCGCTCGGTCTGGGGGATCCTGGTGCCGAGCTCGATCTGTCGGGGGTCCATCAACGGGGCCCGCAGCAGATAGTTGAACAACTGCACGGCCACCAGGTTGAGCATGATCGTGGACAGGATCTCGTTGACGCCCAGATAGGCCTTGAGAGCGCCGGGTATGCCACCCCAGATGGCTCCGCCGACCAGCCCCATCAACAGCACCAGCGGGATCAGCACGATCGGCGGCAGATCGGGCACGGCCAGAGCGGTCACGGTGGACAGCAGCCCCCCGGCGATGATCTGGCCCTCCCCGCCGATGTTGATCACCTTGGCCCGGAAAGCGACGCAGATGCCGGTGCCCACCAGCAGCAGCGGCATGGCCTTGGCCGCCGACTCGGCCAGTTCCTCGGTGCCTCCGAACGCACCTTTGAGCAGTTCGGCGTAGCCCTCGAGCGGGTTGGCGCCCAGGCCGAGGATCATGGCCGCACCGATCAGCAGGGCCAGGATCACGGCCGAACCGCCGACGCTGATGCCGCCCAGGCGGGCAAGCGTGGCGCGCCGCGACCTTGCTCGGGTGCTACTGGGCATCGGTTACTGCTTGACGCCGCGCCGGCACGGCATCGGCTCTGGCGCCGACGGTTCCCGGGCGTTACTGGGCATCCGCTAATGCTTCCTGCATGCGGGCACGACTGTCAAGCATGATTCGCGCCGGTCGGCAGGATGCCGAACCGGAGAGCAAGTCAATGCACCCACGCCGGCGGGTCCGACAGTCCTGCGATCCGAACAAGAGCGTAGACAATACCACCGTCGCGGCACGGACTTGCACCCTCGCGCCCCGCAGGGGGCGTGAGGGGGTGGCGATCAGGTTGTGCAGATCAGGTCGTGGGCGCCAACTCGATCGTGCCGTCGGCGATGCTGATCAGCCAGCGCCGGTACTCGACGGTGCCCGCGTCGGCGCCCTTGACGTGCATCTCTGCGGTGAGGTCCACGGGGAGTTCCTCGGGACGCTGCGATTCGACGATGGGCTGGTCCTGACCCAGGATCACATGCTGCATGGCCTCGAACTCCTCGTCACGGTCGAGCGCGTAGTTGCGGGCCACGAACGTGAAGCAGCGGGTGCGCCGCCTGCTCACCGGCGCGACCGCCACATAGAGCACGAAGTCCTCGGTCACGCCGGCCGAGCTGTTGAGGTGCATGGCGTTGGGCATGAACACCCGGTAGCGCTTCCACGCCTCGTAGGTCTCGCCCTCGTGATGAACCGCGGAGTTCTTGACGTTGCTGGTGTGCTCGACGAAGGGTCCGGCGTCGATGCGGATCTCCGAACCGTGGCGACGAACGTCGTAGTCCTCGATCTCGGCCTCGGCACGGTCGCCGAGGATCCCGTGATGCACATGGGCGAAATGCGAGAAGTCGAAATAGTTCTCCAGGCGACGGGCCACCGAACAGTCCCACTCGTAGGGCGCCACGCGCAGCACCCGGTAGGCGGGATCGTCAAGTTCGGGGCACTCCGACGGCCCGAACAGCGGCGTCTCGCCTGAGATGCAGGTCCACACCAGGCCGCCGGCCTCGATGGTCGGATAGGTCGGCAACTGGGCCACCAGCTTGCCGTTGAGCTCGGGTCGGGCCGGAATGTCCACCACGGTGCCTTCGGCGTCGTAGGCCCAGCCGTGGTAGGCGCAGCGCAGCCGGCAGCCGTCGATGCGGCCCAACGACAGCGCCGAGCCGCGGTGGCGGCAGATGTCGCTGAAGGTGCGGGCCACCCCGTCGAGGCGGGCCACGGCCAGGCGGGTGTCGAACAGCGTCACCTGATGAGGCGTGTCGGTCAGGTCGGCCGAGAAGGCCACCGGCTGCCAGAAGCGCTTGAGCTGCTGGTAGAGCCGCTCCTCGCCGGCCAGGTTCAACTGGGTGTTGCCGTGCAACTCGAAACCCTCGGTGGTTGCCATGTCGGCGGCGGTGTCGGGCGTGATCGTCATTGCGCTGTCCGTCATTGCATTGTCACCTTGATGGCCGACACCGGGCAGCAGGCCTCGGCGCCGACCGCCTGGTCGATCAGTTCGCCACCCACGCTCGGTTGCAGCACCTCCAGCGTGGTTCCGTCGTCGTCGATGTCGAAGATCTCGGGCGCCAGCGAGGCGCACATTCCCGAGACGATGCAGACGTCGTGGTTCACTTCGACGGTCGCGTCAGCCATCGTTGGATCCTCCGTTTCCATGGTACGCGCTCCATGCCTCGGTCACCGCGGCCACGATGTTCTGGTAGCCGGTGCAGCGGCAGAGGTTGCCCGACAGCAGTTCGACGATGCGCTCGGGCGTGCGCCAGTCGTCGGGGTCGACGCTCTCGAGGGTCATCAGGAACCCGGCCGTGCAGAAGCCGCACTGCAGGGCGTGGTTG
>JAJDZO010000386.1 GCA_022824605.1 Acidimicrobiia bacterium | reverse complement strand
AAGTCATCACCAACACCCGATCGGAGACGGCCAGGATCTCGTCGAGGTCGTACGACACGAACAGCACACCGCCGCCGCGGGCACGAACGCCGAGCAGCTGGTCGAGCACGAAGCGGGAGGCTGCGATGTCGAGACCCCGGCACGGATTCATGGCAACCACCAGCTGCGGGGCGTCGCCGAACTCGCGGGCCAGCACGGCCTTCTGCTGATTCCCGCCCGACAGCTCGCCCGCCGGCTGGTCCGGGCCGGAGCAGACCACCGAGTAGGTCCGCAGAAGCTCGTCGGCCCGCTGCCGGGCGTCTCGCCGGGCCAGCAGACCCCGATGGGCCAGGCCCCGAGAGCGCCATCGGCCCATGTGCATGTTCTCCCACAGCGGCCGGCCCAGAGCCAGTCCGTGGCGGTGGCGATCCTCGGGGATGCGGGCGACCGAGGCGCACAGAGCCGGGTACCAGCGGTTGGTGCCGTCGCTGAAGCGCACCGAGCCGGCATCGGCAGCGCGGATGCCGGTGATCACCTCCACCAGCTCTCGCTGGCCGTTGCCGTCGACACCGGCCACACCGACTATCTCGCCGGATCGCACCTGCAGATCAACGTCGGTGATGCGCTGCCTGGCGCCCTGCGCCGACACTGCTTCGACGCCGAGGATCACCGAGTCGCCGGCCACTGCGGGGCGTTCGAAGTCGCCGGCTATGTCGTGGCCGACCATCAGGCGGGCCAGCTCCTCGCGGGTGGTGTCGGCCACCTGCAGCGTGGCGGTTGCTTGGCCGCGCCGCATCACCGTGACCCGGTCGCACAGTGCGAACACCTCGTCGAGCTTGTGGGTGATGAAGATCACGCTCAACCCCGAGGCCCGATACTCCCGCAGAGCGTCGAACAGGCGGTCGCGCTCCTGGGGTGTGAGCGTGGTGGTGGGCTCGTCGAGCACCAGCAGCGAGACTTCGCCGCTCAGCGCCCGCAGCAGGCTGACCCACTGCCGCTCGCCGACCGACAGGTCGCCCACCAGCGCATCGGGGTCGACGGCGCCGCCGTAACGGGCGGTCAGGTCGGTTAGCCGGTGCCTGATCTCGTCTCGCCCCACCGTGAACGACGTGCCGCCCGCCAGAGCGAAGTTCTCCGCCACGGTGAGCGAGGCGACGAGCCGGTCGTGCTGGTGCACCATGCCGATGCCGAGGGTCGCGGCGGCCTTCGGCGAGTCGATCTTCACCTCTGATCCGTTCCAGTGGATCGTGCCGGCGTCGGGGCTGGTGATGCCGTCGAGAACGTTCATCAACGTCGACTTGCCCGCCCCGTTCTCGCCCAACAGCGCGTGGATCTCGCTGCGCTCGACCGACAGGGACGCCCCGCTGAGCGCCACGGTGGCGTCGTAGCGCTTGTGGACGCCGCGAATGGCCAGCAAGCGACGTTCGTCCCGGTCGACGGTCTGGGTCACCTCAGCTACAGGAAATCACGTCCGGCACCGGTGATGCCCGGCGAGCGAGCTCGGCCCGCTCGGCCGCTAGGAAGCGAACTCGGCTTCTAGCTCGACGGTTCGGCGATGAAGGGAACTTCGATGCTCCCGTCGATGATGCCGGCCGAGGCCGCCGCTACCGCGGCCTCGATGTCGGCGGCATTGTCCACCACTCGGACCGGCGTGAGTCCCAGCACGGGACCAGGGACAGTCAGGCCGATAGCACGCTGCTGCCCGTCGAAGTCGCCCTCGGCGACCGCTCGGACAGCCTCGACCACCAGAAGCGTCTGGTTGACGATCTGTGAGGTGAAGACGGTGTCGGGGGCGACATCGCTCTGGTCGCCGCCCCATCCGACCGCTAGCACGCCCTCCTCGCGGGCGGCCTGAATCACGCCGAGGCCTGCCGCGTCAGCGATGTGATACACGACATCGACGCCGCTGGAGATCATGGCTCGGGCCGTCTCCTTGCCGGCCTCCACATCGTCGAAGGAGCCGAGATAGGTGATGGTGGCCTCGATGTCGGGATTCACCGAGCGTGCGCCGAGGGCGAACGCCTCCATCTGGGCCACGATGATGGGGAAGGCCTGCCCGGCGATGCCGCCGAGCTGCTGGGATTCGGTCGCCATCGCGGCGGCCACACCCGCGAGGTAGGCCGCATGGTGCGAGAGGGGCTGCACTCCCTGCATGTTCGGGCCGGAGAGGTTGGTGGTGTTGGGGACCAGGAAGATGGTGTCGCCGAATTCGGGCGCCACCTCGGCCGCGACCTCGCCGAACTGGTTGTCGTGCGATAGCCGCCCATCAGTGAGACTGTTAGTGACAGTAACATAGTTGGCGCGTCATGGCATGTGCGTGGCTGGCCGCGGCCCGGCCTGGTGTGGCGTGCACCTATGCTCATGTGGTGAGCAGCCCCGTCGGCAACGGGCCGCGGAAGCGGTCGGCAGTAAGCGGCGAAGATGTGCGCGCCGACCTTGTGCGGCGGATTCTCGAAGGTGCGTGGCAGCCCGGTGAACGGCTCCCGTCGTGTCGCAAGATCGCCGCGGACTTGGGGTCCAACACCAACACCGTCAACCGGGAGCTGCAGAGGATGGCCGCGGAGGGGATCGTGCGCTCCGAGCCTCGCCGCGGCACCTATGTCACCGGTTCGAGCACCCTGGCTGTCGTCGGCTCGGAGCTGCGGGTCCATGTCGACGAACTGACGCGGCGTGCCTCGGGGATCGGAGTGTCACGCGACGAGCTCGTCGGACTGATCGACGACGCCTACGACCGGGTGCGCCGGCCGGTGATCGCCTTCGCCGAATGCAACTCCGTCGATCTCGCTCGCATGACCGAACTCATCGCCAACGCCACCGGAGTGGAGACCCGACCGGTGCTCATGGACGACCTGGCGAGCGCCGACGAGGGCGCCGCCTTCGACCTGATCGCCACCCCTCTGTTCCACATCGGCGAGGTGCTCGACATCGTGAAGGACGATGATCGCGTGGTGGAACTGAGCTTCGTGGCGTCGTCGCGGACGCTTCGAGAGATCGCAACGCTCAGCTCCGAGCGCACCGTCACGGCCATGTCTCCCACCGCTAGCGGGGCAGAGCGCACCGCGGGGCTGGTGCGCACGGTGTTCCGCGGCCGGGTCGAGCAGCGGGTTCACACGCCTGGGACGCCGACCAGGTTCGAGGACGTGGACGTGCTCGTCTACGTCAATGCGCTTGAGGCCACCGCGTCAGAGCTTGCCCGTCCAACCAAGGCGATATGCATCGACTGGCAGCTCAACGGCACCTCGGCCGAGCAGTTCCGCAACCGGGTGCTCGCGCTCAGCAGTTGACGCCGGCTTTTCGGCACTCCGATGCGTCCGGTCTGGGTGATCGGGCGTGATACTTGGGGCATGACAGAAACCAGCACCCTCTCCGACGCTGAGGTCGCCAGAGCCCATCGTTCTCTCGGGCTGACCGCTGAGGTCAGCGACCGCGACGCCTACGCCAACACCGTCGAGCGCTTCCGGGACCGGAAGATCGCGCTGCCCACCTTCGCGGAGCTGCGGGATCCGTCCACCATTCCCGCAGCCCGCCTGGCCGCGTTGGCCGGCGTGGACCGCAACGAGCCCGACGCAGCCAACCTGTTCCGGGTCCACTGGTTCGGGCGCCTCGACGGCAGCGGCCCCCACGCCGTGCCCGACTATGTGGAACTGCCGCCGGAGATGACCGGCGTCGATGCCCGCATCGTGTTGGCCCTGGGCAACCGTTTCCCCATGATCCGGGCCCACAAGGTCCTGGCCGCCTATGCGTGCCTGGCTCCGAGGCTGGTGACCGGCCAGTTCGACCCCACCCGGCATCGAGCGGTGTGGCCCTCCACCGGCAACTACGCCCGGGGCGGGGTGGCCATCAGCCGGATCATGGACTGCCGCGGGGTGGCCGTGCTGCCCGCCGGCATGAGTAAGGCCCGCTTCGACTGGCTGGAGCAGTGGACGCTCGATCCGGCCAACGACATCGTGCGCACGCCCGGCACCGAGTCCAACGTCAAGGAGATCTACGACGCCTGCAACGAGATGGCTCTCGACTCCCAGAACGTGATCGTCAACCAGTTCTCGGAGTTCTCCAACCACCTGGGCCACTACAGCGTTACCGGCGCGGCCCTCGAGCGGCTCTACGAGCATGTGACCGCGGACCGGCCCGGCTCCCGGCTGGCCGCCTTCGTGTCGGCGTCGGGATCAGCGGGCACGCTGGGTGCGGGCGACTACCTCAAGGATCGTCACGGGTGCCGCATCGTGGCCGCCGAGGCGTTGGAGTGCCCGACCCTTCTGGAGAACGGCTTCGGCGAGCACAACATCCAGGGCATCGGCGACAAGCACGTTCCGCTGATCCACAACGTGATGAACACCGACGACATCGTGGCCGTCAGCGACGTGTGCACCGACTCGCTCGACGTGCTGTTCAACACTCCGGCGGGACGCGACCATCTGGTGGAGCGGGCCGGGCTCGACGCCGACACGGTGGGGCTGCTCACCCACATGGGCTACTCGTCGTCGTGCAACGCGCTGGCCGCCATCGCGGTGGCTCAGGCCCACGACATGGGCCGCGACGACGTGATCGTGACCGTGGCCACCGACGGCTCCGAACTGTACGACGCCGAGCGGGAGGCGTATGTCGGACGCCACTTCCGGGGCGGCTACGACGACGTGGCCGCGGCGGCCACATTCGGCCGGGGCCTGCTCGACGGGGCCGGCGGCGAGGTCCGTCACCTGGCCTGCTCGCAGCCCGAGCGGCGGCGGATCTTCAACCTCGGCTACTTCACCTGGGTGGAGCAGCAGGGCACCGCCTTCGAGGACTTCGTGGCTCGCCGCGACCAGCGGTTCTGGGACGGTATGCGCCACTTCACCGACGACTGGGACGAACTGATCGTCGAGTTCAACGGCCGCACCGGCGCCCGCGACGACGACTGAGCCAGGCATCGGGACCGTTGTGACGTCGACGTTCGAGACCTACGCCCACCGTCTGGAGGCCCACCGGCAGGCGGGGGTCGATGCGATCCGGGCCGCGGTCCGAGAGCTCGACGCGGCGGTGGTGCAGGTGCAGGGTCACGGCTTCGCGCCCACCCCGTTCGCACCGGCGCCGGCGTTGGCCGAGGCGGTCGGGCTAGGCGGCGCCGAGCTGTGGGTCAAGGACGAGACCGGCAACGTGTCGGGATCGCACAAGGCCCGGCACCTGTTCGGGGTGGCCCTTACCCATCGGCTGACCGACACCGACACCGACTCCGGAGCTGGCCAAGCCCCCTATGCCATAGCCAGCTGCGGCAACGCCGCGCTGGCCGCTGCGGTGGTGGCCAGGGCCACCGACCGGCCCATCGACGTGTTCGTGCCGACCTGGGCCAACGAGGCGGTGGTCGACCGCATCACCGACTTGGGCGGCCGGGTGGTGCGCTGCGAGCGCGAGCCGGGCGTGCCCGGAGATCCCGCCCATCACGCCATGGTGGCCGCCATCGAGGCCGGAGCGGTGCCGTTCTCGTGCCAGGGAACCGAGACCCCGGCCACCATCGACGGCGGCCGGACCATGGCCTGGGAGATGGTCGACGCGCTGATCGAGCACGACGGCGGCGCGCCCGCCCGGCTCGACCGGATCTTCGTTCAGGTCGGAGGGGGCGCGCTGGCCACTGCGGTGCTCACCGGGCTGGTCTCCGCCGTCAACGACGGCGACCTGGCGAGCCTGCCGGTCGTTCATGCCGTTCAGCCGCAGGGAAACCATCCGCTGGTGCGGGCCTGGGACACGCTGGCGCTCGAGGCGCTCACACCCGAGCGCGCCCCCAACGCCCGGGACCGGTCGTACTTCATCGACCGGATCGTTCGCGCCCAGGCTGCTCCAGAAGGAACGCTCGACAACGGTCGGCGCGCCGCCATGGCTGAGGCGGCCGGGGACATCGAGGGCGCTCGGCGCCAGGAGCTGGTCGGTCGGCTGCGCCAGGATCCCGAGCGCTACATGCGGGCATGGGAGCACGAGCCGGTGTCGTACGCGTCGGGCATTCTCGACGACATCACCTACGACTGGATCGACATAGTCGAGGCGATGCTGGCGACCGGAGGCTGGCCCCTCGTCGCCTCCGAGGACGACTTCCGGCAGGCCCACCGGCTCGCTCACCGGCACACAGAGGTCAACGTGTGCCCCACCGGATCCTCGGGCCTCGGCGGCCTGTTGGCCCTGGTTGCCGCCAGCCGGGATTCGACCGCTCCGGGCGTGTCGGCGGGCGAGCGAGTGGCGGTGCTGTTCACCGGCCAGATGCGCCCCGGCGACCCCGACCCGCGCTACGCCGGGTAGCCGCCTGTCGGCCCTATTCGGTTGTCAAGAGGCAATGTCGACCGACGCGGCCACTTCGTCCACGGCGGTGCGCAGGTCGGGCAGTTCGACCTCGACCGCTCCGGCCTGGTTGAGGAACACGAACACCATTCGGGCCACGGTCTCGCCGGTGACTGCTTCCAGGGCGGCTGCGTAGGCCGCGCCCTGCACCCGGTAGCGGGCCAGCTTGGCTCCGATGTCGTCGTCGTCGGCCACGACGTCGGTCTTCCAGTCCACCACCACCAGTCCCTCGGGGCCTCGGTAGGCCAAGTCGATGTAGCCCTCGAGGAGCCGGCCGCCGAACGGGGCGGCCACGAACAGCTCCCGCCAGTGCTTGGAGGTCGCCGCCTCGCGGGCCACATCGGTGCTGAGCGCGGCCCGGGCCAGTTCCGTGATCGCCTTCGTGCGCCCGCTCACGCCCTCGGCTGCGGCTTGGCGGAGGGCCAGCGCTTCCAGCCCGGTTCCTGAGGCCAGGTCCACGTCCTGCAGCACACCGTGAACGGCTCGACCCACTGCGGTGCCGTACCGTCCCTTGCTCCACGGGGGTGGTTCGGAGTCGTCGCGGTCCTTGTCCATCCCCGCATCGGCGGTGCTGAACACGGCGTCACCGCCGGTGAGGCTGCTGGCTGACACCGAGCCTGGAGCCGACGCCGCCTCCAGGCGGCGCCGGCGCTCGTGCTCCCACTCGCCGCGGTCGGGCAAGGGCGCTCGATCCGGCCCGGCTTCAGGAGAGGCCGCCACCGCGAGCGTGATGCCCCCTGTGCCTGATTCGTCGTCTGCGTCGCCGAACACCGTCGAACCGTCGACCGCGCCGGCTTCGACCGCGCCCGCGTCGGCCAATGCCCACGCCGCGGAGTTCTGCTTCTCTCCGTTGGCGTTCGGAACCCGGCGATGCAGGCTCACGACCAGGTGGTCGCGGGCCCGGGTGCAGGCCACATACAAGAGCCGGAGGCGCTCGTGGGCCTCCATCTGCTCGTCCCGAGCCTTCCATGCCTCGTAGCTCTTCGACTCGACCCCGCCCTTCAGCCTCACTACCGGTGTGCCGGAGGCGTCGAAGGCCGCCGTCGCGGCTCGGGACGGCCGTTCGAGTCGGGCCGTGGTGCCCGATAGCACCACGATCGGGAATTCGAGGCCCTTGGCGGCATGAACGGTCATGATCCGAACGCTGTCGTCGTCGGTCTCGGGCAGCATTGCCTCCGTCACCCGGGCGTTGTCCGCTCCCTGCATGCGGGCCCATTCGAGGTAGCGGCGCAGGTCGGTGCCTCCCGCGTCGGCCCAGGCTCGGGCCTGGTCGACCACGAAGCGCAGGCGACGCCACACGTCACGGGGCCGACCGCCGACGACGGCCGTCTCCCACGCGCCCCGCTCACGGATCAGACGGTCGATCAAGACGGGAGGATTGGTCCAGCGTTTCGCTTCGTGAAGCTCGCGAAGGTGGGCGATGGCGGAGGCCACCGGATGATCCGCAGGGCAGGACTGCGGCTGAGGGCGGATCAACGAGAAGCGGCCGCGGCACCCCAGCCGCCAGTGGGCCAGGTCGTCGTCGCCGCAGCCGTACAGCGACGAACGCAGCGCGGCCACCAGCGCCAGCTCGTCGGTCGGGTCGGCCACGGCCTGCAGGGCGTTGAGCACGTCGCGAACCTCGCGAGTGTTGTAGACGAGCGACGAGGCCTCGGCCCGGAACGGGATCGCCGCTGCCTCCAGAGCGTCCTCCAGATCGGGCAGGCTGGTGCGCGTCGGGATCAGGATGGCGATGTCGCCCAGGCGGGCCGGCCGGTTCGACGGCTTCGTCGGGGTGCCCTCGTCGACTTGCCATCCGTCTCCCACGATGGTTGCCACGGCGCGGGCTACCGCGGCGGCTTCGCGTTGTCGCAGGTGCTCGGCGTAGGCCCTGCCCGGGAACTCCAGGGGCTCCGCACCTAGGACTGTCACCGGCGGTCCGATGTCCACCGGCTCTCGCACGGAGGCCAGGGGCTCATAGGTGGGCTGGCTGCCCGGCGACGGCTGGATCAACTGGGCGAAGACGTCGTTGACCCAGCCGATGATGGGCGCGGCCGAGCGGAAATTGGTGACCAGACCCTCGATGCGGCCCTCTGGTTGGCCTTGCGTCCAGTCGCGGGCCGCCAAGAAGGTGGCGATGTCGGCGCCCCGGAACCGGTAGATCGACTGCTTGGGGTCGCCCACGAAGAAGAGGCGGCCGCCCTCGGGCTTCGTGTCCGCCCACGGGCCGTCGGCAACGTCGGGTTCGCCGCTGCCGAGCAGCGCGGCCAGCTCCACCTGGATCGGGTCGGTGTCCTGGAACTCGTCGATCAGCAGGCGCTGGTAGCGGTCCCGCAGCACGGCCCGCACGGCCGGGCCGTGCTCGTCGTGGCGCAGCAGCAGCCGGGCCCGCACCAGCAGGTCGTGGAACTCGAGGCGTCCGGTGGCAGGCCGCTGCTCCGCGGCCTGCAGCGTGAAGGCCGCCAGTCTCGGCACGAGCACGTCGAGCGCATCCTGGGCGGCCCGGGCCAGGATCTGCTCGCAGATCGACAGTGGCTGATCCGAGCCGCTCTTGCGGGGCGCGGCCAGGTCCCTGAGTGCATCAAGCGCGGACGCCTTGTTCGCCTTGCCTTCGTCTCCGCTGCCCCAATTGGTGTGCTGGCCCGCACCCCGGCGCTTGAAGGCTCTCGTCGCCGACCTGAGAATGTCGATCCGCTCGGCGTCGTCGGTGCAGCCCTCCAGCCGGGCCAGTTCGCGCTCAACGGACTCGATTCGGTCGAGCAAGGTGTCGCCGGAGTCGGGGGTGCACCTGGATTTGAGGTCGCCAAGAAGCCTCAGGCCCCCCGAAATGCTGGTCACGTCGACCGGCGGTAGGGGGCCGACCGGGCCGGCCAGGCCCTCGAGACGGTCCCAGTGCTGGTTGAACTGCACCGCCAACGACCGGATGTGCTCCAACCTCACGCCCATCATCTCGAGTCGCAGCAGCGTCGGGCCCATCTCAGGTTCGTCCAGAAGCTGGTCGAGGAACTCGCGCCAACGGATGTCGAACTCGATCTCGGAACCGATGTCGTCGAGCACCTCCACACTGGGCGGCAGGCCTGCCTCCACCGGATGCTCGGACAGGATCCGGCGAGCAAAGGAATGCAGTGTGCCCACCGCCGCGGCATCAAGCTGGTGCAGGGCCGCCTCGGCCCGGTCCTCACCGAGTTCCGTGCGGCTCTCGGTGCTTCGCAGTCTCTTGGCGATCCTGTCGCGCAGTTCGGCGGCGGCCTTCTCGGTGAAGGTGATGGCCGCGATGTTCTCCATCGCCACTCCCGCATCGATCAGCGCAACCACCCGGTCGACCAGGGCACGGGTCTTGCCCGAGCCGGCGCCGGCCTCGACGAAGAGGGTGCTCGTCAGCTCGGAGCCCACCCGGTCGCGGGCCCTCTGGTCTTGCAGCGACAGCGTGGTCATGATCCCGCTCCCGCCGTCTGCACCTGCTCGTGTGGCCGCTCCCGGTCCGGGTCGATGAGGTCGAGATAGCGAGCAAGCGCGGGATCATGTTGCTTGCGCTGCCAATCGCGCCACTGGTCGCTGGTGCCCAGGCTGTCGGGTTCGCAGTAGTAGCACGACACCCACGGCTTGCGTGCTGGTTCTTCGGGATGCAGCGGAAACAGCCCCTCGCCGATGCCGTCGACCACCGATCCCACCGCTTCGAGCACCGGCTCACGGGTGTCGTTGGTGGGATATCCGATCTCGCTGAACCCGCCCTTGGAGGACACGAACCAGTAGGCGCCGTACCCGTCGGCCAGGGCGTGGCTGCCCCGTAGCCGGCGGGCCGCGATGTCGTAGAGCACAAGCTGGAGCCTTCGTCCGCCCAACGTCGGCTCCTCCAGGCTCAGCCTCTCGTATGCATAGGTCGAGCCCGACTTGTAGTCCACCACCATCAGGCCTCCGTCCCCGGTGGCATCGACGCGGTCGATGGCGCCTCGAAGCCTCAATGCTCGACCACCTCCGATAGCGATAGTGACCGGATCGTCGGCGCTGTCGGGCATCCCGAAACCGAGTTCGGCTGCGGCGGGACGAGATCGGTGCTTGGCCCGCTGCTCGTTGTCGAACTTCAGGAACCGGTCGAGGTCAGAGAGGATCTGTCGCCGGTCGTAGTCCCAGTAGAGCTGGCGGCCGACGAGGCCCCGGGCGGCCAAGCGGTCGCACTCCTGCACACCGATGGCGATCAAGCGGTTCCGCCACCGGTCCGGCCAGGGCTGCACGGGAGCGGGCACGTCCCCGTCGGTGATCGCTTCGGTCAGCCAGCGCTCCAGGATCCGGTGGACGAGGCTGCCGCGTTCCAACGGGCTCATGCGATGGTCGTCGTCGCGGTCCTCGACGGCGTCCACTCCCAGGATGAAGCGCATGAAGTAGGCGTGAGGGCAGGCGGCCCATGCCTCCAGCCGCGACGCCGATGTCACCTGCCTGCCGTCAGCCGGGTGGGGGATGTCAGCTCCTCGGAGATCGCCGGCGGCGAGGTTGCCGTCGAAGCGGGTGAGCCGCCGCGAGAGTCGGGCCTGGCGAAGCTCGATCCCCCGGCGCAACTCGACGCGCCGTCTCACACTGTCGAGCGTGCTGAGGCCTGACCGGGTCCGGTCGTCGGCGCGTTCGCGGTTGTCGTGCCAGTCGAGCAGGCACCTCGTGTCGTACTCGTGCTCATGCGCTGGGAAGGAGGCCCGACGCAGCCCCGCCACGAACGACGGCACCACCTCAAGGTGGTCGACCTGATCGGTCACCCATCGACTCGGAGAGCGGTCCGCCGACTGGCGCAGGTCGCCTCTGGGGCAGAGCAGAAGCGTTCGCGTCGCGGCCGCGGTCACCGCAAGCAGCGCCCGGTGATCGTCACCGGAGCTGTCGCCGCGAGCGGGCAGGTCACCGCCGACGACCCGTCGTTCGCGGTCGGGCAGCAGTACGTCGTCGCTGCGCCTCGCCGGGAACATGCCCTCGGCCATGCCGCAAACCACCGCCAGATCGAGTTCCAGTCCCACGGCGAGATCCACCGGGCCGACGAGCACACCGACGCCGAGACGGCCATGGCGGCTCGAAATACCCTCCAGTTCCAACTGGAGGGCTCGTCGGAAGGCGTCGGGTGAGGGACCGTCGTCGGTGCCGTCGAGGTCGCCGAGCCGGCGGACCGCGCCGTCGACCCGCTCGGCGAGCGTCCGCTCGTCGTCGGGCCAGCCGCGGCGCACCTGCCCCCCCAGGTACTTGCGTATGAGGCCTTGGCACCAGGCCGCCAGTTCGCGCCAAGTGCTCGGCTCGGGGTGCGGGTTGAGATCCTGGTGCAACCCCTCGACGAAGTCCAGCAGTTCTGTGGCCCGCTCGGCGCTGCGACGCAGCCGGCCGGCGCGCCAGAGCTGATCGTCGTCGGCTCGCAGCCGGTCGGCGTCGGCCAGGCAGTCCGCCGCGTAACGCGCAAGCCGCTCCGTCCAGCTGTCGATGCCCGACCCCACCCGGGCCGACCGAGCCTCCCGCTCCCACGCCGCGGTGGGCACGCCTCGCCAGCCGGAGGACGCGCCACCGTCCACGGCGCTGCCGTCGTCGTTGCTGTCGCCGGCTTGGGGGCCGGACGGTGGATCAACGTGCATCACGCTCACCGGCGCGCCCGAGAGCCAGGACATCACGGCTCGCCGGGAGAACCCCCGGTCCTGCAGGGCCAGCATCTCCAGCAGCGACCGTCCCAGAAGGGACGTCTCCACGGTGTGCACGGTGGCGCCGCATCGCTCGATTCCGGCCGCGTCGAGAGCGTCGCCGATGAGGCGGACGTAGGGGGTCTCCAGCGCATAGACGATCGCGCAGCGACCCAGCGGCGTGCCGTTGCGAGCCGCTTCCACCACAGCCCGCACCGCGTGGCGCACCTCGTCATCGGCGTCGGACACGCTCAAGGCCCGCACCCCGTCACCGTCACGACCGGCCCAGCCTCCGTCGGGTGCCGCAACGGCGTCACCTCCGCTGGCGGTTCCGTTCGGAGCCCCCTCAGCGACAGGGGATGATCCTCGTGCGGTGGGCGCCGCGTCGGCGTCGGTGTCGGCGCCGAGTCGACGCAGTGAGGTCCGCACGGCTGCGTCGGCGTCTTCGGCTCCGGTGAGGGCGGCGATGATGGTGGCGCCGGTCGCTTCCGACACCGTTCGGAGCAGCCGGGCCTGGCTGCCGGTGAGGCTGTGGGCCAGGAACACGATCACCCGGCCGAGTCGGCCCTGCGCCTCCGCCGGATCGCCCAGCACCGCATCGACAGCCGCCCGGGCCAGCTGCTGTTCGTTGCTGAACCTCCCTTCAAGGGCTGCGGCGACCTGCCGATGGATCCGCACCACGTCGCCGGCTCGCTGCGACTGACGCCCCAGGATCTCGAGTTGGCGGTCGTCGAGCTCAGACAGCTCCCGGTGCGCTCGGGTGAGGTCACGCTCGGTGGCCGGATGGGTCGCCACCGCGCGGAAGTGCCCCGGTTCGCGCCGCAATGTCGTGCGCACCGCAGCCCCGATGACCGCGTTGGTCACCCCCCGGCGCCGCTGAGCGGCCATCTCGGCCCCTCCGAGATGCTCAGCGAGGCTGTAGGCGGTATGGAAGGCCACCGCGGCCACACCGCGAGTGCCGTCGTGCTCGCGACGCCCCAGGGCCCGGCGAGCGGCCAGCCCCACATAGTGGTTCGGCACCACCACGGTGACCGGCGCCAGCGGATCACCCCCCTTGGCCCGGCTCACGGCCCGCGCCAACGCCTCGTGGGCGGGCGGACCGTAGCCCGTGGTCACCAACTCAATCGACACGCCCGCACCTTAGAACGCCCCTGTGACACCGGTTCTGATCGACCGAGGCTGAGCCCGTCCGGTGGCAGAGCTACAGTCGTGGTGTCGGGGGAGCGACGACTGAAGGGGCGAGGGAGCATGTCCGCCACGACTGCGACCGATTTGAGGGCACACGGCGTGGGC
>JAJDZO010000365.1 GCA_022824605.1 Acidimicrobiia bacterium | reverse complement strand
CCGAGGATCGCCTGGGTGGACGGCGACGACCTGATGACTCGCCTCAGGGCCGACGCGGCCGATGCGGTGACGCTCCGGTCGTTCGCCACCGGCGAGTCCATGGCCGACACCTCGAAGCTGATCACGGCCAACGCCTATCTGGGAGGCTGGGGCATAGCCGAGGCTCTCCGCCGTGGCGCCGACATCGTGGTGACCGGGCGGGTCACCGACGCGGCCGTCGTGTGCGGTCCCGCGGCATGGCACCACGGATGGGCCCTCGACGACTGGGACGCTCTGGCGGGCGCGGTGGCGGCCGGGCATGTGATCGAGTGCGGAACCCAGGCGACGGGCGGCAACTACTCGTTCTTCACCGAGGTGCAGGGAATGGCCCGCACCGGCTTCCCGTGGGCCGAGGTGGCCGACGACGGCTCGTCGGTGATCGGCAAGCACGACGGCACCGGCGGCGAGGTAAGCGTGGGGACGGTCACCTCGCAGCTGCTCTACGAGATCGATGCGCCCCGCTATCTGGGCCCCGACGTGACCACCCGCTTCGACACCGTCCGGCTCGCTCAAGTCGGGGCGGACCGGGTGCGGATCGATTCGGCGCGGGGCGAGCCGCCCCCGGCGACCCTCAAGGTGGCCACCAACGAGATGGGTGGCTTCCGCAGCGAGATCAACGTGGCGCTCACCGGACTCGATATCGAGGCCAAGGCCGCGCTGGTGCATGATGCCTTCTGGCAGGCCTGCCCCTACGAGCCCGGCGACTACGCCAAGGTCACCGAACGGGTGGTGCGCACCGACAAACGCGACCCGGCCAGCAACGAGGAGGCCGTGGCGGTGTGGCGGCTAACCGTGTTCGACCACGAGGAGGACCGGCTCGGCCGCACCCTGTCCGACGCAATGAACGAACTGGCCCTGGCCACCATCCCGGGGATGTTCTCGGCAGGCTCGGCGGCCCGTCCCCGGGCGTTCGGCGTCTACCGCCCCGCCACCGTGGAGGCCGCGGCGGTACCCCAGTACGTGACCTTCCTCGACGGTGAGCGCACCGTCGTAGACCCACTGCCAGCCGCGCCGCTAAACCGGCTACCCGCGACCGCATCCGACTCCGCGCCCGCGGCTAGCAGCCGCGATTGGGGTCCGATGGTGCGAGCGCCGCTGGGCCGCATCGTGGGCGCGCGCTCCGGGGACAAGGGCGGCAACGCCAACCTGGGCGTGTTCGCCCGCTCGCAGGGGGCTTTTGACTGGCTCGACGACTTCCTGACCACCGTGCGCCTTCGCGAGCTCCTGCCGGAGGCGGCGCAACTCCAGGTGGACCGGCATCGGCTCGCGAACATCTGGTCTCTCAACTTCGTCATCCACGGCCTTCTGGGCGACGGGGTGGCTGCCTCTGATCGCCAGGATCCGCAGGCCAAGAGCCTCGGCGAATGGCTCCGGGCCCGCGAGGTCGAGGTTCCCGCAAGCCTGGTCGACGGCTGAGCGTCTGGGATGGCACCAACGGGGGCGGGGGCCGGAATCGCGCTCCGTTGCCCCAACGCAGCATCTCCGGCGAGAAGCGCGCCATGGAACCGCGATCTGAACCCGGCTTAGGCGAGCGAACCGGTGCCCGAGCCCAGTATCTTCGGCGCCACGGCAGCTTGGCGGGAAGGAACTCGAGGACTGTGAACCTGGCCGACCTGCTCCAGGACCTGCTCGACGAACAGGCCAGCCTCGACGAGATCGTGGCGCCGCTGGATGCCGCTGACTGGGATCTGCCCACCCCGAGCCCCCGATGGTCGGTCACCGACCAGATCGGCCATCTGTGCTACTTCGATCTAGCCGCCGCTCTGGCGATACGCGATCCCGGCGCGTTCGCGGCCGAGGCGAGGCGGCTCATGGAGGCGTCGCAGGACGGCGTGACCTCGGGCGACGACTTCACCCTGGGTGAGTTCCGGCGCCTGCCGGTTGCCGACCGCCTGGAGCGTTGGCGGCAGGGTCGATCCAACCTGGCCGCCGCCGTCGGGACACTTGGCGAGCGGGATCGGGTGAGCTGGTACGGGCCGTCGATGGGGGCCAAGTCGTTCGTCACCGCACGTCTGATGGAGGCGTGGGCCCACGGCACCGACGTGTGCGACACCGTCGGTGCTCAGCGCGAGCCCACCCACCGGCTCCGCCATGTAGCCCAGCTCGGCTACATAACGCGAGGGTGGTCGTACCTGAACCGGGGACTGACCCCTCCCGAGGGAGACGTGCTGGTGGAGCTGGCCGCTCCGTCCGGTGTCTCTTGGGCGTGGGGCGACGCGGCCACGGCCGGAGACAACGCGGTCAGGGGGCCGGCTCTGGACTTCTGCCTGGTGGTCACCCAGCGACGCCACCTGACCGACACGACCCTGGAGGTGCGCGGCGACCGTGCCCGCCAGTGGATGTCGATGGCCCAGGCCTTCGCCGGTCCGCCGAGTGACGGACCCCAACCCCGCACGGCCCGCCAGCGCAACCAAGGTGACCGCGGCGCATGAGTCTGGTCGAGGTGGCACGCGACGGCCGAGGTGTGGTGACGGTCACGTTGGCCGATGAAGCCAAACGCAACGCGCTGAGCCGTCGCCTGCTGGGCGAACTCTCCTCGGTTCTTGATGAAGTCGACGCCGATCCGGAGGTGCGGGTGGTGGTGCTCACCAACGCGGGGCGGGTGTTCTGCGCCGGTGCAGACCTGCGGGAGAGTTCGGCGCCCGCCGACGACAGCACGCCGGCGGTGAGGGCCGGCGACTTGTTCGGGCGGTTCCGGCGGTCGCCGAAACCCTACGTGGGGCGCATCGCGGGCCATTGCGTGGCCGGCGGCATGGGTCTGGCCGCGGCCATGGACATCTCCATCGCCAGCGACGACGCCAAGTTCGGATTCACCGAGGTGCGGGTGGGGGTGGCGCCCGCCATGATCTCGGTGCTGTGCCTGCCCAAGATGCGCCGAGCCGACGCGGCTGCGGCCTTCCTTCGGGGCAACCGCTTCGACGCGGCTGAGGCCGCCCGTCTAGGCCTGATCAACACGGCCGTGCCCGCCGAGAGTCTGGATGACGAGGTGGAGACGGTCGTCTCTGATCTGCTCAAGGGGAGCCCGTCGGCGCTGGCCGCATGCAAGCAGCTCGTTGACCGGGTGCCCGAGATGCCCTTCGATGACGCCCTCGCCTGGGCGCAGCGGCTCTCCGCTGAGCTGTTCGCCGGCGACGAGGCGGCCGAGGGCATGGACGCCTTCCTCAACAAGCGCACCCCTGCATGGGTGCCCGACAGCGGGCAGGAACGATGACTGAGATCCTCAGTTCGCTGGCCTCCATGACACCGCAATGGCTTCACGCCGCGCTCACCGAAGCCGGGCACGACCCGCCGCCGGTCGCGCGCGTCGATGTGCGCCCGATGGACGGCTTCGTGGGGGCCATGGGCGAGGTGGGGATCGTTTCGGTCGCCTACGCCGCCGACACCGACCTGCCCGAGGAGTTCGTGGCCAAATGCCCCCTCGACGACGACATCGCCCGCATGTACAACTCGGTGACGTTGGCGTATCTGCGCGAGGCCGGGTTCTACGCCGAGTCGGCCTCCGAGGTCGTCGCCCGCACCGGCATCCGCATTCCCGGCTGCTTCGTGAACCTGTTCGACCCGCAAACCCACAACGCCACCCTGGTGATCGAGCGGATACACCCCGCCGAGAAGGGCGATCTGCTGGCCGGCACCACCCCGGAGCGGATGCGGGTCCTGGTGGCCGACCTGGCCCGCCTGCACGCCGCGTTCTGGATGGACGAGACGCTGCAGGGCCGCGACTGGCTGATCGACTGGATGGCGCCGTCGCTGCGGATCGGCGAACCGTTCGCGGTCGAGAGCTGGGGCAACATCCGCGAGCAGTTCCCCCGCTATCACTGCGACGAGATCGCCGCCATGGTCGACGTGTGGCTCGCCGACGTCGAGGGGTGGATGCAGCGCTTCTATCAGCGTCCCTGGACGCTGATCCATCAGGACTACGAGCTCGACAACATCCTGTTCCGCTCCGACGGTCCGGTGATAGTGGACTGGCAGACAGTGATGCGGTCGTTCCCCGGCCTCGATCTGGGCTGGCTG
>JAJDZO010000121.1 GCA_022824605.1 Acidimicrobiia bacterium | reverse complement strand
GACCTGCTCGCCGCGCAACGCCGCGAACGCGCCCGAGTCCGCTCCCAGCGAGGACGCCGATGGGGCATCCCAGCCGCACAAGCAGCATGAAACCCAACCACACCCACCACGCGCGCAAACGTTTGTGGACAGAGCACTAGGCGATCCGACAGACTGGCCTGTGGAGGACGACCGGCGGCCTGGGCCCGCTACAGGTCGGGCACGGCGAAGATCGAACCGCCGAACAGCAGCCAGGACAGCAGTAGCGTCCACGCCACGTTGGCGGCCTGCGCGACCACGAAGGCGACGGCGGGCCGGCCACCCTGCATGGTCAGCAGGTCCCGCAGCCGGGTCTCCAGGCCGATGCACACGAAGGCCAGCGCGAACAGCCACGTCCTCAAGCCTTTGACCACGTCGGCAGTGGCGTCCACGAGTCCGTCGCTGAGCACGAAGGAGAACAACAGCGAGGTCGCCAGGAAGCCGAGCACGAACTTCGGGAAGCGCTCCCAGATCACCGCGGCCGACACCTCGGGCGTGTCCGCCCCCGAGGCGCCGCCCCGCACCGTCCACCACACCGACAGGCCGAAGGCGGCCACGCCCAGCAGGGCGTTCTGTGAGAGCTTCACGATGGTGGCCGCGTTGGTGGCCGAGTCGCCGATGCTCTCGCCCGCCACCACCACCGCTCCGGTCGTGTCGATGGTGCCGCCGATCCAGGCCCCGCCGACGATGTCGGAGAGCCCGAGCCAGTCCACCGCCAGGGGCATCAGGATCATCATCGGAGCGGCCACCACCAGCACCAGCGATGTCACGTAGGAGAGCTTGCGGCGGTCGCCGGCGATGGCACCGCAGGCCGCGATGGCGGCCGACACCCCGCAGATCGACACCGCAGTGGCCATCATGGCCGAGAACTCCTCGTCCACCCGCAGCCTGCGGGCGATCCAGAAGCACAGGTACCAGATCACTGCGATAACCGCGGCGGCCTGCGCCATGCCGTACATTCCGGCCTCCAGCACCCGCCCGAACAGCACGCTCGATCCCAGGATCACCAGCCCGGCCTTGATGTAGTACTCGGTGCGCATCGCGGCGCGTAGCCAGCCCGGCACTCCGATCACGTTGGAGGTGAACAGCCCCAGCACCAGCGCGGTGATCGCGTAGTTGACGCCGCGGTCGCTCAGGGCGGAGTCGCAGGACACAGCTCGCGCCGCCCAGGCCAGCACGAACAGCCCGGCGAAGCCCGCAGCGAAACCGCGGGCCGAACCGTCCATGAGCCGCACTCCGATGAGGCACAGCACCAGCAGCCCGGCTCCGACCCCCAGCATCGTCGCCAGATTGCCGCCGGAGAACAGACCGCCGACGCCGTCGTTGCAGGACAGGCCGGCCTCTCGCGGTCGCACGCCGGCCACGACGAGGGCGATGATGGCGGCACCCACCCAGACCGAGATCCAGTCCTCCGAGCTCAGCAGGCCTCTGCTTGCTTTCGCCGTCTCCACGAAGCCAAGTTACTGAGCGAGGCGAGCCTGATGATCCCAGAGCGGTAGGGTCGGGCCATGGCAGAGTTCAGAGTCGTCTTCGTCGCCAATGACTACGACGCCACTGTGGGGTTCTTCACCGACGTGATGGGTCTGGAGGTCGAGCGGTCCTTCGGCGAGACCTTGATAGTCACCCCCCAGTAGCGGCCAGGAAGTCGAGCTATGCGATTCGGGTTCTGGCCGTCGAGCGGCAACGACACCGAGCACATTCTGGCGCTCGGCCGGACTGCGGAGGCCAGCGGCTGGGACGGCCTGTGGCTTCCCGATCATTTCATGCCGCCCGCCGGGGGCTACGGCCACGAGCCGCACGGCGTCGATCCCGAACTGCTGCCCAACCACGAGTGCTGGACGCTGCTGGGCGCCCTGGCCGCGGCCGTGCCCCGGGTGCGCATCGGCGCGATGGTCACCGGCAACACCTACCGCCATCCTGCCGTGCTGGCCAAGCAGGCAGCCACCGTCGACCACATCAGCGGCGGCCGGCTGGTGCTCGGCCTCGGCGCCGGTTGGCAGGAGAACGAGCACCGCCGCTACGGCATCCCATTCGGCAGTGTGCGGGACCGCGCCGACATGCTCGATGAGGCTTGCGAAGTCATCAGCGGACTGTTCGCCGACGAGCGCACCGACTTCGACGGTGCCCACTACCGGCTGCAGGGCGCGCCGCTGGTGCCCAAGCCTCTACAGGATCCGCTGCCGATCATGATCGGCGGGCGGGGTAAGCGCCGCACGATCCCGACGATGGTGCGCTGGGGTCATGAATGGAACGGCTGGTGCACCCCCGCCGACATGCGCTATTTCAACTCCCTGATCGATCGGTTGTGTGAAGCCGCGGGCCGTGACCCGGCCACGATCGCACGCTCCGCCGCGGCCGAGCTGTGGCTGTGCGACTCCGACGCGCAGGCTGATCGCTTAAGGGCGGAGCAGTCCGGGCCGTGGCCGCCCCGCCTGATCGGTACGCCGGCGCAGCTGGTCGAGCAGGTCGCCGACTACGCCGAGTCCGGCACCGACGAACTGAACATCCCCGACTTCAACCTTGAGTCCAGCCAGACCGTCGAGATCGTCGAACGGTTCATGTCCGAGGTGGTGGCTGCCCTCTGACGCCGGCGGGCCTCGGCGGCCGTCGTCGCGCTAGCGTCCGGCGGGTACTTGACGGCCCGGGAGAAGATCAATGACCGAGACTGTGTTCGACAGCGACGTGCCCGCGGTGGTGCAGTCCGCGCCGAGCCGCTTCGACGCCTACGACACCGCGGAACTGTGGCGCAAGGACGTCGACCACTTCATCCACCCGTTCACCGACTTCGCGGTGTGGCGCCAGGAGGGTGCGCTGGTGATGGCCGAGTCGGAGGGCGCCTACGTCTACGACTCCGACGGCAAGCGCTACCTCGACGCTCAGGGCGGGCTGTGGTGCGTCAACGCCGGCTACGGCCGAGCCGAGATCGCCGATGCCATGGCCGCCCAGGCCCGCAAGCTGGCGTATTACTCGCCGTTCACCAACACCACCTCGGTGCCGGGCGCCACCCTGGCCCACAAGCTGACCTCGCTGGCGCCGGGCAACCTCAACCATGTGTTCTTCGGGCTGTCGGGATCGGACGCCAACGACACCGCCGTTCGGATCATCCACTTCTACTTCAACCGTCTCGGCATGCCCGACAAGAAGACGATCATCACCAGGGTGAACGGCTACCACGGCTCCAGTTACATGGCCATGTCGCTCACCGGCGTGGCCTACGACCACATCGGTTTCGACATCATCGGCGAGCCGCTCATCGCCCGGGTGGAGGGCCCAGACCTCTACCGACGATCCGAGGCCATGACCCCGGAGGAGTACACCGATCACCTCGTCGACGAGTTCCGTGCCAAGGTCGAAGAACTCGGAGCGGACAACGTGGCCGCCTTCTTCGCTGAGCCGATCATGGGGGCCGGCGGCGTGCTGGTGCCCCCGCCCGGCTACCTGCCCAGGATGCGGGAGGCCTGCCGCGAGTTCGGCATCCTCTACGTGTCCGACGAGGTGGTCACCGCCTTCGGCCGGCTCGGGCACTTCTTTGCCAGCAAGGACGTGTTCGACATCCAGCCCGACATCATCAACTCGGCCAAGGGGCTCACGTCGGGGTACGCGCCGCTGTCGGCCACGTTGCTGTCCGACGAGATCTACGAGGTGATCTCGGTGCCGCAGGCGCCCGGCGCGGAGTTTGCCCACGGCTACACCTACACCGGTCATCCGGTGTCGTGCGCGGCTGCGCTGGCCAACATCGAGATCTTCGAGCGTGAGGACCTCTGCGGCCATGTGCGTGCCGCCGGCCCTTACCTGGAGGAGCGTTTGGGAAGCCTCAGCGACCTGCCCATCGTGGGCGACGTGAGGGGCAAGTGCTTCATGATGTGCGTCGAGAATGTGGCCGACAAGGCCACCAAGGAGATGTTCGCTCCGGAGGTGGAGATCGGTCGCCGCATCTCCGACGCCTGCGACGCTCGTGGCCTGCTGGTGCGCCCCATCGGACGCTTCAACGTCCTGTCACCGCCCCTGGTGCTGACCACCGATCAGATCGACTGGCTGGTAGACACGCTGCGGGCCGGCATCGAAGAGGTCATGGCGGGCCTTGAGCGTGAGGGCCTCTGGAGCGGCGCCTGAGGATCGCGGCGCAAGCGCCCTTAGCCTGTGGATATCCAGCCGGGACGTTCGGTTGGCGGGTTCGCAGACGGGCACTGGTTCTTCCGGTCTTGGTGAACCAAACCCGAGACACACGCCAGGCCTCCTGATTGCGGGGGCGCAACCGAACCCTGTTATTCGCCTGCGTGACGCGGGCAAGGAGAAGCATGTCCCCCACCTTCGCCCAGTTGGGCGTCCCCCATCACATAGGCCGCGCCCTCGCGTCGCGTGGCATCACCGAGCCGTTCGAGATCCAGGCGGCCGTACTGGCCGACGCCCTCGCTGGGCACGACATCTGCGGCCGGGCCCCCACCGGGTCGGGAAAGACGTTGGCCTTCGGGATTCCGATCGTGGCCAACGTCGGTCGGGCCCAACCGCACAAGCCCAGGGCGCTGGTGCTGGCCCCGACTCGCGAACTCGCCGAGCAGATCATGACCGAGATCCGGTCCTTCGCCGGAGCCGTCCGCACCGCGGTGGTCTACGGCGGTGTGGGCTACGACGCCCAACTCAGGTCGCTGCGCAAGGGCGTCGACGTCCTAGTGGCCTGTCCCGGCCGCCTTGAGGACCTGATCGACCGCCGAGAGGTGAGCCTGTCCGCGGTTGACAGGGTCGTCATCGACGAGGCCGACCGCATGGCCGACATGGGATTCATCCCCGCCGTGCGGCGCCTGCTCGACCAGACCGGGCCGAACCCTCAGACGATGCTGTTCTCGGCCACGCTCGACGGCGATGTGGCGTCGCTCACCCGCGACTACCAGCATCGTCCCGTGCGATACGAGATCGGTGAGGAGACGCCCGATGTCGTGGCGGCCGACCATTTGTTCTGGAACGTGTCGAGCACCGAGCGCACCGAGGTCGCTGCCTAAGCGGTCACCGCTGCCGGCTCGGCGATCGTGTTCTGCCGGACCCGTCACGGCTGTGACCGGCTGGCCCGCCGGTTCGAGCGGATCGGGGTCCGCGCCGCCGCCATCCACGGGGGACGGAGCCAGAACCAGCGCACCCGGGCCCTTCAGGCCTTCGCAGCCGGCAGGGTGGAAGCGCTGATCGCGACGGATGTCGCCGCCCGGGGCATCCATGTCGAGGGCGTGAGCGCCGTGATCCACTACGACCTCCCCGACGACCACAAGACCTACCTCCACCGGTCGGGGCGCACCGCCCGGGCCGGCCGGGGCGGCATCGTGGTCTCGCTCGTGCAGCCCGGCCAGGTGAAGGAACTACGTCAAATGCAGCGTGAACTGGACCTGCAGCAGCCGCTCACCGATGTGGATCTTGTTGCTCTCCGCTCGCTCGACGGTGCCGCGAGCCGGTCCACGAAGCCCGCAGTGAGCTCCGAACCAACCCGTCAACCCGCAGTCGATTCGCAGCCGCGACGCGCCGCTGGCAGGCCGCGACGCCCGGATGCCAACCCGCGATCTCGCAAGCCCGAGCGTGGGGGAGCCAATAACCGTTCCCGGCGCCGGCGGAGCAATACCCGCCGCCCGCGGCCCCCTGCCGCCAAGCGGCCAACGGCCAAGGCAGGCACCTGACCCCTCAGAGGCCGAGCGGATTGGTGAGCGAATCTGTCGCTCTGTGGCTGCTAGGCCCAGGGTTCTGGGCGGCAGGTGATTAGTAGTTCTGACACTGAGGCGGTGTTGGGCAGGGCCATGACGGTGGACACCAGGTCGGCCACATCGCCGGGTTGGGTGATGGTCTCGTCGTCGGGGTCGATCATGTCGGTGGCAACCGGTCCGGGGCAGATGGCGCTCACCCGGATGCCGTCGTCCCAACCGACCTGGCGCACCGCGTGCGACAGCGCCAGCACCGCGTACTTGGTCATGGAATAGCCCGGCATGGTGTCGCCCTTGACCCGCTTGGCCGACAGTGAGGCCAGGTTGACCACCCGGCCCGTCCCGGACTTCCG
>JAJDZO010000180.1 GCA_022824605.1 Acidimicrobiia bacterium | reverse complement strand
CAGCCAGGCTGCCGGCGCCATGGCCGGGCGGGGGGTGCTGCTCGATGTGGCCGCAGCCAAGGGCGTGGGCTGGCTCGAACCGGGCTACTCCGTGAGCGGCGACGACCTCGACGAGGCCGCAGCCTTCGGCGGGGTCTCCGTCGGCCAGGGCGACCATGTGTTCGTGCGCACCGGCGCCATCACTCAGGTGCGCGACCGGGGTGACTGGGGCGACTACGCCGGAGGCGACGCCGCCGGGCTGGGCCTTGCCAGCGCCGACTGGCTCGCCGACAACCGCATAGCGGCGGTGGCCACCGACACCTGGGGCTTCGAGGTTCGGCCCAACGAGACTCCCGACGTGTACCAGCCCATGCACATCGTGGTGATCGTTCATATGGGCCTGTGGGTGGGCGAGATCTTCGACCTCGACCCGCTCGCCGAGGACTGCTCGGCGGACGGCACCTACGAGTTCTTCTTCTGCGGGCCGCCGCTGCCGTTCACTCGGGCGGTCGGGTCGCCGCTGAACCCGATGGCGATCAAGTAGGGCAGCCAACCAAGTAGGGCACCCACCTCGTGCCCTTCGCAGCTTTCTGACATAGTCGATCATATAGGATCGTCGAGGATAGCATCCGGGCATGGAGGCTTCCCTGCACCACCCGCGGTCGATGATCTTCATCCCGGGCCATCGTCACGACCTGATACCCAAAGCGGTGCGATCGGGAGCCGACGCGGTGATCGTCGACCTTGAGGACGCCGTGGCGGCCAGCGAGAAGCCCAAGGCCCGAGCCGGGCTCGCCGAGCTGCCCGACGCCCCGATCCCCCTCGTCGTTCGCGCCAACGCGCCCGATACCGAGTTCTTCTGGGACGATGTCGTCGCCGCGGGCCGTGCCGGGGTGGCGGGCCTGCTGATCCCCAAGGCTGAGAGCCCGACGGTGCTGCGAGAACTCGACGGAGCCTTGCGGGCCCTGGAGATGTCGTTCGGGCACGAGACCGGCGCCATCGCTCTGGCCCTGCTGATCGAGAGCGCCGCCGGGGTGAGAGCCACCTACGACATGATCCGCAGCAGCGACCGGGTGGCGACCGTGCTATTCGGCAGCGGAGAGCAGGGCGACCTGGTGGCTGATCTCGGCGTGGAGTGGACCCCGGAGGGGACCGGTCTCATGCACGCCCGTTCCAAGGTGCTGCTCGACGCCCGGGCCGCCGGCCTGGATCATCCGATGGACGCGGTGTTCATGGACTTCCGCAACCCCGACGGTCTGCGGGCCGAGTGCGAGCTGGCCCTGCGCCTCGGTTACCGGGGCAAGGTCGGGATCCACCCCTCCCAGATCCCGATCATCAACGAGGTGTTCACGCCGACCGAGCAGGAGGTCGCCCACAACCGCCGCATCCTCGAGGAGTTCGACCGGGCGGTGGCCGAGGGCGAGGCCTCGATCTCCGTCGACGGTCGGATGGTCGACTATGCCGTGGCCCGGGTGGCTCGCACCGTGCTCGCCCGAGCCGAACTAGCCGAGCGGGCCGCAAGCCGCCAGGAGGATTCATGACACGCAGCCGCTACATCCGCGACGGGGTCGGGGTCGCAGTGATCGGTGCCGGATCCATCGGCACCCTGAGGGCCCAGATCGCCCATCGCCATCCCTGCGTGGACTTCCTCGCCGTGTGCGACATCGACAGCGCCAAGGCCGAGACGCTGGCAAGCGCATGCGGTGCCGACGCCTGGTCGACCGATGCCGCCGAGCTGATCGCCCGCCCCGAGGTGGACGCGGTGATCGTGGCTTCCACCGAGGACGCCCACTTCGACCCGGCGATGGGTTCGATCCTGGCCCGCAAGCCGGTGCTGGTGGAGAAGCCGCTCACGATCCTGCCCGACGAGGCCGAGAAGCTGCTGGCCGCCTCCGACGAGTACCGGGTGGCGCTGTACACCGGCTTCACGCAGCGCTTCCGCCGCCGCTACCTGGCCATCAAGGAGCATGTGCTGCGGGGTCATGTGGGCCAGGTCACCAGCGCCAAGGCGACCATCTACCTGACCGAGGCGGTGGCCCGTTCGGTCATCTCGCGCGCCGGCACCACCACCCCGTCGATCAACACCATGACCTACCTGTTCGACCTGCTGTTCTGGTATCTCGACGGCTCGCTGCCGACCAGCGCATACGCGGCCGCCTCCCGGGGCAACATCCACGACGAGTACGCCACGCCCGACGCCACCTGGAGCGTGCTCACCTTCGACGACGGCATGGTCGCCAACCTCGGTGTGAGCTGGGAGCTTCCCGAGTTCTGGCCTGCGTACGTGGCGTCGATGGACTTCGAGCTGTTCGGCCGCGACGGCACGATCAGCGTGAAGGACGACCACCGCGACGTGCTGATGGCCAGCCGGGTTCCGGTGCCCGCGCCCTACACGCCCGACGTGACCATGAACGTCGCCCTGCTCGGGTCGTACATGCCCGGAGACTGGGCACTGGGCGAGCATTTCGGAGCCATGCAGGAGGAGACCCACGCCTTCATCAACAGCGTGGGGCAGGGCCGGCGCGATCCGATCCTCGCCACCGGGGAGGAAGGACTGAACGTGTTGATGGTGTCGCGGGCCGTCGACACCGCGACAGTCACCGGCGAGGTCGTGCCCATCACCTGGGGTCGTTAGCGCCAGCCGTGGGAGCCATGCTTTCCGGCGTCACCGTCCTGGAACTCGGCCAGGTCATCGCGGGCACCTTCGGCGGGACGATCCTCGCCGACATGGGCGCCGAGGTCATCAAGATCGAGCCGCCACGGGGCGACACCGCACGCAACCCGCAGATCGCGCCGCTGCGGGGCGAGAGCGCCATCCACCTCTTCATGAACCGGGGCAAGCGCAGCGTAGTCCTCGATCTCAAGAACGACCGGGGCCTGGAGGTCTTCTACCGGCTGGTGGAGGACGCCGACGTGGTGGTGGACAACTTCCGCCCCGGCGTGATGAACCGGCTCGGCATCGACCATGACAGTCTCAAGGCCCGCAACCCCGACATCGTCACCGCCACCGTCACCGGCTTCGGCGAGACCGGCCCGCTGCGTGACAAATCCGCTTTCGATCTGGTGATCCAGGCCTACAGCGGCCACATGGACTACACCGGCGAACCCGACGGTCCCCCGGCCCGGGTGGGCACGCCGCTGGCCGATCTGGCCGGCGGGATCTACTGCTGCATCTCGATCCTGGGGGCGCTGCTGGGGCGCGAGCTGCACGGCGGGGGCCGCCACGCCGATGTGGCGATGCTCGACTCGCTGGTGTCGCTGCTGGCCTACGACGGCCTCGACTTCCTCAATTCCGGCCGGGCGGCCACCCGCCAGGGCACCGCCCACAGCCACATGGTCCCGTGGCAGGCGTTCGCCACCGGTGACGGTCATGTGGTGGTGGTGGCCCGCGACGAGAAGTTCTGGCGCAACCTGTGTGCAGCCATCGACCGGCGCGACCTGATCGATGATCCCCGTAGCCATGACAATGCGGCCCGAGTGGCCAACCGGGACTTCGTGGTGGGCGAGCTGGGCGCCGTGTTCGCACCGATGACCACCGCCGAGGTGACCGAGCTGATGGACCGCTTCGACATTCCGTCTGCTCCGGTGAACGACATGGCCGCGGTGCTGACCGACGACCATGTGATCGAGCGGGGGATGGTCCGCTCGTATGCACATCCCCGGCTGGGCGAGGTCCGCTACCAGCCGAGCCCCATGAAGCTCAGCGACTGGGAGATGCCCGAGCGCCACGCCCCGCTGCTGGGCGAGCACACGGCCGCGGTCCTCTCCGAGCGCCTGGGACTCGACACCACCGAAATCGCTGCTTTGGCTGCTGACGGCGCCGTCGGTCTAGCTGACTACCGGCCCGAAGCCGACTGACCTCGCCGCTCGGGCGGCTAGACCCCCACGCGGCCACCGATGCCGCCTGCGTCCACAAGCTTGAGGCGTTCGTGCAGCGGTGGCGCCACCGGACGGCGCCGCTCGGGCGGATAGGCGATCCAGAGCCTCAGGAGGTGGCGCTTGCGCTCGGGCTCGGGGTGGTCCTCGAAGGCGTCGCGGGCGTGCAGCGTGACATGGTTGTTCAGCAGCTGGATGTCGCCGGGCTCGAAGTCCATGGCGAGCTGCATCTCGGGACGGTTGGCCACTTCCTGCGCGAAGTGCAGGGCCTCGTCCTGTTCGGGGGTGATGGCGTGCTCCGGGCCGTGGCGGGCGGCGCTGTGGAAGTAGGCGATGGTGGTGAACCGCGAGGTCACCCTGCCTTCGCATTCGCTGAACATGGGCAGCCGGTACCAGGGCAACTCGCCCACGGGCTCCTCGTCTCGCCAGTCCAGCGTGAAGGGCTGATACAGCACCTCGAGCAGGTCGGGGCGCTCGGAGAGGATCACGTCGTGGATGGCGGTGGCGCTCACGATCCGGCTGGTGCCGCCGGTGCGGGCGGTGCGCAGGCACAGCAGCCCCAGAACGTCCACCGGCAGCTTGTCGGCGTGGAAGTCGAGCCTGCCCCGGGTCTGGTAGGAGCGCACCGAGGGGTCCTCGATCGACTTGCCCTCGTCGCGCACATGGCCGATCACATCGCCCCGGGCGTTCTGCGACACCGGGCGGCCGAGCTGCACGCCCAGCCCCCAGTAGACGAGAGCGCACTCGGCGTCGGTCAATTCCTCCCGAGGCAGCCCACGGATCAGCTGGACGCCACAGCCATGGTCAAGCTCGGCCGCGGCCTCCTGCAGGGATGCAGCCACCGCAGGGATCTCGAAGTCCTTGCGGTCGAAGGGAATCTGCAGCTTGCGGTCGACGGCGCGGCGCAGGGCCGTAGCGATCTCATCCAGCTCGGCACCACCCAGACGACGGATCCAACGAGGATCCCCAACAAGGTCGGCACTCCGCCAAGCACTCGCGTCCGCTACAGGAGCCCGCCGCGCAACGCTGGTCGATCCCCCGGTGGTGCGAGTGGCGTCATTCATCGTGGCATGACCTTTCGCTCCCGTCGAGCTGGCCGTCGCTCGGTCGCTTGATCATATATTTTGCACGATAGACGTGATGCAGGAGGTAGCGGCCGTGCGGATCGAGCGCCTTGAGGCGATACCGGTGGAGATTCCGCTGCTGCGGCCTCTGAAGATGGCGGTGGCCACCGTCGATGCCCGGACCTGTGTGATCGTGCGGGTGCGTACCAGCGACGGGGTTGTCGGTATCGGTGAGAGCATGGTGGCGCGGTATTTCAGCGGTGAGAGCCTGGCCTCGGCCACCGATCTGATCAACGGCGTGCTGGCCGACGCGATGCAAGGGCGTGACGCTGAGGACATCGCTGGGCTGCGGAGCCTGATGAGGCGCATCACGGTGCACAACAACGCGGCACGGGCTGCGGTGGAGATGGCCCTGCACGACGCCGCGGCCCAGAGCGCCGGCGTGCCGCTCTACGACTTCTACGGCGGTCGCCGCCGTGAAGCGGTGCCCACCATCTGGCATGTGAGCGGGGGCACGCCCTCCTCGATGGCCGAAGAGGCAGCCACCGCCGTCGACACCGGATTCACACTGGTGAAGGTGAAGGTCGGCGGCGACGTCCATCACGACATCGCCGCCACCCTGGCGGTGCGCGAGGCCGTCGGACCTGATGTGACGCTGCTGCCCGACGCCAACCAGGGATGGGACCACGGCGACGCCATGCGCTATCTGCGGGCCGTGGCCGACGCAAGGCCGGGGTTCGTGGAGCAGCCACTGCCTCGATGGGACCTGATCGGCATGGCCCGGCTGAGCGCGGAGAGCCCGGTGCCGGTGGCCGCCGACGAGGGAGTATTCGACGCTCATGACCTGCGCAACGCACTGGCGGTCGGACCTGTCGGGGCGGTGGTGGCCAAGCTGATGAAAGCCGCAGGCCCGATCGGGGTACGCGAGCTGTTCGCCGTGGCCGACGCCGCCGACGTGGGAGTCCATCTCGCAGGCATGGCCGGACAGACGAGTCTCGGCGCGGCCCATGCCGCCCATCTGGCCCTGGCCGTGCCCAATCTGCGCTTTGGTTCGGGCATCTCGCCCCACTACATCAGCGACGACGTGGTGGAGGAGCGATTCCTGCCCGTCGAGGGCCACCTGCACCCGACGCCCGAGCCCGGAGTGGGAGTCAAGATCGACGAGGACGCTCTCAGCCATTACCGCACCGACCGGTGATCGCGCCGGTGCCGCCGGGACGGCGCGCACTCAGGGCGCGAACGGGCGCGAGAAGCCCCGGCGGTGGTCTTCAGCGGCTGCGGCTCTAGACGTTGATGCCGAAGAGGCGGGCTGCGTTGGCTCCGAGGATCCGGGTGCGGGACTGCTCGGTGAGGCGTGACTCGGCCAGGAAGGCCAGCGGGTCGGTGGGGCCCATGTCGAAGGGATAGTCGGTCCCCAGCAGGACCTGGGTGTCGCCGAAGGTGTCCACCAGATACTCAATCATGTGCGGCTCGAACACGGTGGTGTCGAAGTGAAGCTTGTGCAGGTATTCGCTGGGCTTTCTGTCGATGTGGCGGCGCAACTCGGGGCGCACGCCGTAGGCGTGGTCGGTGCGGGCGAAGTAGTAGGGCAGATAGCCGCCGCCGTGGACCACCACCATCTGAAGGTCGGGATGGCGCTGCCACACCCCGCCCAGGATCATGCGCGACACCGCCAGCGTGGACGCCAGCGGCATGCACACCACGTTCACCAGGTAGTAGTCGTCCATCCGCTGGCCGTGGGTGAACCCCTGGGGATGCATGATCACGGTCATGCCCAACTCGACGGCCTTCTCCCAGATCGGGTCGTAGCGACGGTCGTCAAGATCACCGCCGTTGACGTCGGCGTTGATCTCGAACCCGTGCATGCCGAAGTCCCTGCGGGCCTCCACCATCACCTCCACCGCGGTGTCGGGATGATCCATTGGCAGGTTGGCCACCGCGGCGAACCGGTCGGGATGCTGGGCCACCACCTCGGCAAGCCGCTCATGCTGCAGGCGGCAGGCCTTCACGCCGTTGTCAGCATCGAGCCAGTAGAAGTACTCACCGGGCATGATCGACAGGATCTGCCTGTCGATCCCCTGCTTGTCCATGTCGGCGATGCGGGCCTCGGCCTGCTCGAACCTGGCCACCATGTCGGGCTGGCTGCGAAGCTCCCGGTTGTAGCGGAGGCTCTCAGGCGGCGAGAAGAAAGTCCGAGGATCCATATCCGGGGTGAAGTGCGGCTTCGCCAGCGCCGAAGCGGCCGGCACCGACAGATGCGAATGCACATCGATGCACACGCACGGCGGTTTGGGCACCGACGACGGCTCCCATTTCGGTCCCAGCTCGGGCCACCACTCGGCGGGTGCCTGCTCTTGTGATTCAGTCATGGGCGACTCCCTGTGTTGTGTTGCGGCGAGGTCGGCCGGGCCGCATCGATAGTGCTGGTCGGTCGATCCATCGAGATCAATCGACGGTGGTTACCCCGGCAGCCACCAACTCGGAGATGGCGGCCTCGTCGAGGCCTGCGTCGGCGAGAACCTCTCGGCTGTGCTGGCCGAGCGTGGGCGGCGGTCGGCGGATGGCCGCGGGGGTGCCGAACATCTGGAAGGGCACACCGGTGAGGGCCACCTCTCCGGCGGTGGGGTGCTCGACGGTGGCCACCATTCCCCGGGCCATTGTCTGCGGGGAGGCCAGAGCCTCGGCCACCGAGTTGATCGGACCGCAGGGGATGCCGCCGGCCTCGAGGTCGGCGCTCCACTCGGCCCGGGTGCGGGTGAGCATCCGATCCCGGATCATCCCGTCGAGCAGGTCACGGTTGGCGACCCGGTCGACGTTGCGGGCGAAACGGTCGTCACCGGCCCACTGCTCACAGCCCATGATTGCGGCGAACTTGGCGAACTGGTTGTCGTTGCCCACCGCCACC
>JAJDZO010000119.1 GCA_022824605.1 Acidimicrobiia bacterium | reverse complement strand
GTCGAGGTGGCTGTGGTGATTGGCGGCGAAGACCAGGGCGCCTTCGAGGTCGGCCAGGCGGTCGGCGCCGCGACGCCGGGGCGACGCCAACACCTGCACCATCGCCCGCATCGGACCCTCCACGATTGCCGCCCGGCACATGCGAGCCGCCCAACGTCGAGACCAGTCGGTGTCGAAGCCGGTGCCGGTGCGCGCAGGCGCGTCCAGCGGCTCCACACCGCTCGGCACGGTCGGCGCCCGCAGCGGGAACGACCGGGCTCTCAGCGCCCGAGTCGGTGACGGCAGCCGGCGGCGCAGCTGCGCCAGACCCAGATCATGGGCGATCCCCACCCGATCACACCGCCGCGGCTGTCACTGGACGTCGGCCATCACGACCGTCGTCAGGGTCGGCGGGTTGGGTGCCGGTCACGGTCACTGGACGTCGGCCATCACGACTGTCGTCAGGGTTGGCGGGTTGGGTGCCGGTCACGGTCGCTGGACGTCGGCCATCGGGGCTGGCGGGTCGCCTACCGGCCGCGGCTGTCACTGGACGTCGGCCATGAGGATCGGAGGGTTGTGCAGGTGGGTGATCGTGGGCGACGGGCCTACCACGTCGCTGGCCATCTCCAGCGCGTCCGACAGCGTCGACGCGGGCATGAAGCCCATGCGCCGCACGGCCCGCTCGTCGCCGCCCACCACGATCACCCGGCCCAGCCACTGCAAGGCGTGCGCTCCCCAATACCACATGTAGAAGGGATGCACGCCGTGGTAGGCGTAGCTGTTGCGGTAGAGATGCACGTACCACTCGTCGGTGGCGAACTGCGTCTCGTACTTGGCCTCCAACTCGGCCGGGTCGGTCGTTTCGGCCAGCAGCTGCTCGAAGAAGTCGATGTAGCTGGGATGATGCACCGGGTGGAACTCCCAGCGGGTCGGGTGGCTCATGATGACCACGCCGCCCTCTCGCACCAGCGGCCGGCCCCGATAAAGGTTGAAGAAATACCCCAGACCCAGACACATCACCAGGATCGGGTTCATCACCGAGTTCACGTTGTACGGGCAGATGTAGGGCAGCCCCATCGTGAGCACGTCGGTCTGGCCCTCCACCGCCACTAGGTGCTGCGCCAACACGTTGGCGGTGGTGCTCTCATGCACCGGCTCCACCGCGCCGGCCTGCACCGAAGTCATCTCATAGGGCGCCAGCCAGCGGTTGAACACGCTGCGGCAGGCCGCGGGCGGCATCGCCTTGAGCCCTGCGTGCATGGCCATGAACGAGGCCCGGTCCCTCGCACCCCACTCCCACTCGCGCTTCTGCAGCACCGACAGCGGACCGTCGTATCCGAAGGTGTTGTTGTTGACGGTGGTCTCGATCTGGAAGATCGGCGGGCCGTTGGCTTTGATCACCTCGCCCTGGCGCCAGTTGGAACGGTGCAACTCCGAGCGGGGACGATCCATGAACGAACGCGAGTGCTGCATGGTGTGGACGTTGTGGTGATGGCGCAGCGACCGGTAGTCGGCCAAGCCGGTGGCGGTCGACTTCCAGCCGCCGTCCATGGCCACCAGGTTGATGTTCACATACACCAGCAGGTCGCTCTCCGCGGCCCGGCGGTTCATGGTGACCAGCTCGTCGTGGTCGGTGCGGCCCAGCTCCACCATACCGTCGGGATCCTCGGCGTCGTGGTTGTAGAGCACGCCCTGCGGAGCGAAGGCGTCGAACACCCGCTCGCCGAGGGCGTGACGCAGCTCGTCGTCGGTCATCCGGCGGTGCAGGGCCAGCGCCGCGATCAAATGCACGTCGTCCACGCCGGCGGCGGCCGCCATGTCGAGAACCTGCTCGATGATCCGCTGGCGGATGTCGGGGCGGCGCATCGGCGGCAGCGGCAGCGAGATGTCGTCGAAGGCGATGGTGAGCTTCATGCCCGGCCTCAGCAGCGTCGGCAGTGGATCGGAGTCGAGCGGGTTCAACAGGGCGTCGCGGATGGCGGCCTCAGGATCGTCGAGGCCTGCCAGCGGCTCCGCCGGGTAGACGATCCGGCTGCGGCCCGGCGGCAGTCGCTCCAACCGGAAGCCCTCACCGTGATGGAACAGCACCGGCGGCGTCGACCGGTCGACGTCGAGCACCAGCCCCGGTCGGGGCGCTCTACGACGCTCCGCCGCCATCAGGCCGACCTCGCGGGGCGCCGCAGCCGTGCCGCGCCGCAGTTGATCGGGCCGTACCGGGCGAGGTGCCGGCCAAGGTGCCGCAACCGCGATGCGCTGGTGATCACGCCGACCTCGCCAAGGGTCGCGAGCGCGGTGTGGTGGCAGCGATCACGCCGACCTCGCCAGATCGGCGGTGCGTCGTGTGCGGTGATGGCCCCGCGGTGCCAGCGGCAGCAGCTTGGACGGCGCGCCCGCGCACTTGGACCAATGCTCGATGAGCCAGCCCCGACGCCGGGCCAGCGCCGCCAGCTTGGTCTCGGGGTTGACGGCCACCGGGAACCCGACCGCTTCCAGCATCGGCAGATCCGATGTGCTGTCGGCGTAGGCCACCGACTCCCGCAGGTCGAGGCCGTGCAGTTCCGCGAAGTCGACGAGCGTCTGGTAGCGGGCCTCGCCCGTGGGCGGCACCGCGGTGAGCCGCCCGTCATAGCAGCCGTCGCTCGATCCCATCTCGGCCGCGATGATGTGATCGAAAAGCGGCTTGAGCGGAGCGATCACAAAATCGAGCGCCCCGGTGATCAGCAGCGTCTTGTGCCCCGCCTGGCGGTGCTCTCGGATGCGGCGGATGCCTCGGGGGAACGACTTGGCGAGGATCAGGTCGCTGAGCATCTCGGCGCAGTCGGCGTCGATGCGGTCCACCGCCGCGCCCTCGAAGCGCCGGTAGAAGTAGCGCAGGAAGTCGCTGCGGTCACGGCGGTCCAGCGCCAACAGCCTCGGCGCCTCTCTGAGCGTGCGGGTCACGAAGCGCACCCGGTCTAGGTCGTCTAGCTCCCTCGTGGCCAGCCACGCATAGCTGGCCACCACGTTCGATGCGATCAGCGTGTTCTCCAGGTCGAACACGGCCAGATGGCGTTGCGGGTCCAGCACCTGGCGGCGAAGCCGAGACGAGCGCGACTCGGTGCGGCCCGCGCTGGTGCCAGGTGCCATCTTCAGACGGGCCTGGCCCACCATCGACGGCAGGTGAACGTCGTGCACGTAGTGGTGCCAGTCGATCACCGAAGGGTCGAAACCGAAGCTGGACCGGTCGTCGTCGTCGAGTGACCGCCACAGTTCTGTGAGCCGGTCGAGCTGGTAGATGGCCTCGCACTCGGCGTAGGAGCCGTACAGCTCCACATACTCGCTGGCCCGCCCGAGCTGCTGGCGGCGCTCCTCCAACCCCGCGCTCATCAGAGCGTGACGTCCCCTCAGAGGCAGCGACGACAGCACCCGGTCGGCGCTCTCCAGCGACTTCTGGGCCCGCTGTAGCTGGCGGGCCACCCTGCCGCGGCCCGGGAACGACCAGCGGGGCACCGGAATCGGCTGGTTGTGCTCGTCGTACACCGGATGCTCGGTGAACCAGCTGCTCACCAGATCGAACAGCGTGCCGTACTTGAGGGGGTTGACCGAGCCGCTGGCCACCTGGATCACGTCGGGGCTGGGATCGACCGGCCCGCGGGCCGCCACCGCCAGAATGGCCGACACCACCAGGTCCACGGGGATCACGTCGATGATCCCCTCGGGCACGCCGGGGAACTCCTTGAGGAGGCCCCGGGCGTAGGCCGCGATCACCGGCTCGGCCATGCGGAAGCCCCTGATCCAACCCGGCCGGGGCTCGGCCAGCGCCGACTCGATGATCGACGGCCGCACGATGCTCACCGCGATGTCGCCGCGGGTCTCGGCCAGGGCCCTCTCGCCGAGGGCCTTGGTGAAGGCGTAGGCGTCGGGGAAGCCCAGACTCGAGGCTCTGGCCCGGCCGGCCTGTGTCAACTGCTCGTCCACCCAGCGACGGCGCAGGCTCTCCACCTTCTCCGACAGCGCCGGGATGCCGGCTGCGCCGAGCTCGCGGCGGGCCTGCGTCGAGAGTGAGGCCAGACGCTCGGGGCTGCGGCTGGCCTGCTCGGCGTCGCGGCGGGCCCGGCGGGCGCTGGCCACCTCGTCGCGCCAGTCCACGTCGGTGAAGAACGGCGAGTCGTCCACTAGTTCCTCGGGAGCGGCGCCTCGGCGGCTGCCGGCCACGTAGCAGGTCGACACTGCGATCAGGTGAGCCTTCGAGTCGGCCTCGGCCAGGACCGCGGCCACCCGGCTCGGCCCCAGCAGGTTGACCTCCACGGCGTCGTCGAGGGCCGAGTCGAAGTTCACGGTGGCGGCCGCATGGATCACGATGTCGCAGCTGGCCAGTAGCGCCCGGCCCTCGTCGTCGAGCCCGAGCCCGTCGACGGCCACGTCGCCTGCCACCGCGGTGACCCGTCGCGCCGTCATCTCCTCATAGGTCTCGGCGTCGTAGGTCTCGCCGTCGGGACTGCCCGCGGGATTGCTCGCGGGGCTTCCTGCGGGATTGCTCGCGGGACTTTCTGCGGCCTGCCGGCGAAGCTGATCGAAGGCGTCGTTGCGGAGCACGTCGCGCTGCACCCGCTGATCCGCACCGCGGCGGCCCGGACGCACCACCAGCACCAGTTCGCAGTCGGGCACGCGGCGCAGCAGCCGCTCGGTCAACGCGGTCCCCAAGAACCCGGTCGCGCCGGTGATGGCGACGCGCTTTCCGGCGAGAGACTCGACGATCACGCCGTTAGTTCTAGTGCCCGCGGCCCCAGGAGGCTCACGACGGGGCGGGCTGGTTGGGGTGTCCGCGGCCGTGGGAGGCTTACGACGGCGTTAGCTGGTTGGGGTGTCCGCGGCCTTAGGAGGCTCACGGCGGTGTTGGCTGGTTGGGGTGTCCGCGGCCGCGGGAGGCTTACGACGGTGTGGGCTAGTCGGGATGCCAGAGGCCGCGCGAGGCTCACGACGGGGCTGTGGCGGGCGAGGCCGCGGGGTCGGTTCGGGTGTGGCGTTCGCTGCGGGCATGGCGCTCGAGTGCGAGTTCGACCAGGCGATCTATGAGCTGCGAATAGTCGAGCCCGCTCGCCTCCCACAGCTTCGGGTACATCGAGATCGGCGTGAAGCCCGGCATCGTGTTGAGTTCGCTCACCAGCCAACCCCGGTCGCCTCGGCCGTCGCGCCCGTCCTCGTAGAGGAAGTCCACCCGGGCCAGTCCCTCCACCCGCAGGGCCCGGTAGGCGTCGATGGCGAGACTCTGGCAGGCGGCGATCTCGTCGTCGTCGAGCGGGGCGGGAACCAGCAGCTTGGCGCCGTCCTGATACTTGTCGGCGTAGTCGTAGAACGCTGCGCCCGGCACGATCTCGCCGGGGAGGCTGGCGACCGGCTCGTCGTTGCCGAGAACAGCCACTTCGATCTCACGGGCTCTGGCCTCCTCCTCAACAATGATGCTGCGGTCGTAGCGGGCGGCTAGACGCAGACCGTCGGCCACCTCGGTGCGGGTAGACGCCCTGGTGATGCCGACCGAGGAACCCATGCTCGCCGGCTTCACGAACACCGGCAGGCCCAGATCGGCGACGATGGCCTCGACCTGCGGAGCCAGCTCTGGGTCGCGGGTGGCCGGGCCGTCGAGGGTGAGGCTCCGCCAGCGGGTATGGGCGATGCCGGCGGAAGCCAGCATCGCGTTGGCGGCCGTCTTGTCCATGCAGAGAGCCGAGGCCAGCACGCCCGCACCGGCGTAGGGGACACGGGCCAGCTCCAGTAGTCCCTGGACGGTGCCGTCCTCGCCCATCGGCCCGTGCAGGATCGGCAGCACCACGGTGGGTCCTGCGGTACTGGCGCCGCTACGGTCCCCACTGGGGTCGCGGCCGGAGGTCAGCGCGGGGAGCGGCTCGATCTCGGGACCGTCGGCGCTGAGCCGCTCGGGCAGGGCTTCGGGGCCGCCCCCCAGGGCTTCGAGAGCGGCCTCGGCCCGCACCCAGCGCCCCTGCCGGGTGATGCCGACGGGTTCGACCAGGTACTTGTCGGGATCGGCGGCGGCCACAACGTGGCGGGCCGACACGCAGGACACATCGTGCTCGGCCGAGCGCCCTCCGAACAGCACCATCAGCCGGATCCTGCGGTCCTTCACGAGGCGACGCTACCGCCCGACGCTGAATCGGGAGAGCCGGGCACAGG
>JAJDZO010000039.1 GCA_022824605.1 Acidimicrobiia bacterium | reverse complement strand
CGCAGCGAACAAGAGCGGGAAACACCCCGCCCCGACGCGACAAACCTGTACCTGTCTGCGCGCCCTCTCAGGTCTCGCGGTAGAGGTCTATGTGGCGGCGGGCTGTGTTGGTCCACGAGTAGCGGTTGGCGGTGGCTGAGCCGGCCGCCCGCAGCCTGGTCACCAGATCAGGGTCGTCGCGCACCCGGGCCATGCCGGCTGCCAGCGAGACAGGATCGGCTGTTGCCGTCATCACTGCGTCGACGTCGTGGGTGAGGAACTCGCCGAAGACCTCGATGTCGGAGGTCACGACCGGCAGCCCGGCGGCCAAGGCCTCCAGCACGACAAGGCCCCAGCCCTCGCTGACCGACGGGAACACAAAGCTGTCAGCCGCGGCGAACCAGCCGGGCAACTCGGCGTCGGGAACCGTGCCGACCAGCACCACGTCGTCTCCGAGACGCAAGCCGTGGGTGCCCAGCGACCCCAGAACCTCGTCCCGATAGGCCCGGTAGTCCTGAAAGGAGTGGCCGCCCACCACCGCCAGCATCGGTTGCGGTCCGGGCATCGCCTTCAGCAGCCCCAGCGCCTCGACCAACCAGCGCGACCCCTTGCGGGGTTCGATCCCGCCCACTGTGAGGTACACATGGCGGTCGCCGGCTGAGATCCTGGCCCGCAGCGCAGCGCGCTCGCCGGCGGGCCGCCCACCGCCCGAGAACCGCTCCACCCTCACCCCGTTGGTGACAATCGCGGCGTCCACGCCGTACTCGTCGAGCAGGCGCCGCCGCCACGGCTCGCTCACCACCAGCACCCGGTCGGGTTCGCTGATGGCTGCGTCCTGACATTCGATGAGTGCCGGAGTGGTGAAGTCGTCGATGTGGTGGACCGTGCGGAACAGCCGGAAACCCGTGCCACCGTCACGGACCCGGGCCGCGGCTCGAGCCGAGATGCAGTCCTGGGTGTGAACGATGTCGAAGCGCTCCGACAGCGTGGCAAGCCCCGCCTCGAGGGCATCGATGTGGGAGAACACCCGCTCGGTCAGCGTCGCCGCCCGCGGCGGGGCCTCCACGATGTGCACCGGCACCGCGGCGAGTCGGAAGAAGCCCTCGGCCGGGTCGCCCAGAGCGACCAGAGTCACGTCCACGCCGTCGGCGGCCAAGGCCTCGGCCAGTTCAACGCTGTGAACCGCCCCGCCCCGAGGCTTCACCGAGTAGGTGACAATGGCCACGCGGGCCTGCCAATTCACGCCCGGAGTCACGTCCACGCCCGCCGGCAGAATCACGCCCGGAGATTGGTTGTGAGGTCGTGATGAACGAGTGCGGGGTCGCGGTTGACGAGCGCAGCCGCGGCCAGAGCAGCCCGGGCGTTCGTCTCGGCCACGATGCAGCCCGCTTCACGCATGATCGATCGCTGCCGCTGGAAATCCTGAGGATCGAGATCGGTACCCAGCACGTACGCCACCACGGCCGCGCCCGATTCGACTGCGGTGGCGGCGACCGGTGCGAGCACGGAGGCCGGGTCGGGGTGAGCCCCGTCACCGATCACCACGTCGAGCAGCACGGCGGCCACGGTGGGGTCCGAGGCCTGCTGGCCCAGGATCTCGACGCGGGCCTCGGGGTCGATCATCGGATGGGGTCGGCCCCGGGTGAACTCCTCCTCACCGAGGTCAAGGCACACATGACCGTCGTCGGGGGCGGGCAGCGCCCAGGCCGGGTCGAGCGGCGTGTTGGAGTAGACCGGACCGATGTGGCGACCGACGATCGTCATCGTCTCATAGGCCAGAGTGCCCCCGCTGTAGAGCCCCACCAGACGTCTCCGGTCCGGCTTTACCGCGGTCGAGGCACGGGCGACGTCCGCGTCGGTGGTGCCCACCGGGTCGCTGCCGCGGTGGCTGAGGTGCTCCAGCGCGGCCACCACGCCCTGCTCGAGCGTGTTGCACACCGTTACGCCGGGCGCAGCCTCGACGGGCTGGTCCAGCCCGATCAGGGCAGCTACCACTGGCTTGCTCCACTGACGGCCCAGCAGGCGCTCAGCCACCGAAGGCGAGGGGGGCTTGGACACCAGCAGAATCAACTCGGTGTCGTCGTGGCTGTCGAGCGCCTCCATGGCTGTGGTGGCCATCGTTCCGCCAACCTCGACGGAAAGGTCCCGGCCGCCCACACCGATCACATGGGACACGCCCGACCCCCACCGGTGCAGCAGCGTCATGGCCTCCTGGGCGCCGGTGCCGGCCGCGGCGACCACCCCCACCGGGCCGGGCGCCACTCGGTTGGAGAAGCCGAGTCCCACTCCGGCCAACGCCGCGGTGCCTGCTCCCGGTCCCATCACCAGCCGTCCTAGTGAGCGGGCCCGCTGCTTCAGTTCGATCTCGTCGGACAGCGCCACGTTGTCGCTGAACAACAACACGTCCAAGCCCCGAGTGAGGGCCTTGTGGGCCTCAAGGGCCGCATAAGGGCCCGGCACAGACACGATGGCCACATTGGCCTGTGATGCCAGATCCAGCGCTTCGTCGAGGCTGCTCGGGCGGGGTCCGCCACGTTCGGCGCCATCGTGATCCGCAGGCTCGGGACCCTCGAACAGCACCTGCCGTGCCGCCTGCAGCGCCGCGGCCGACTCCTCGCCGGTGCCGCGAACTGCCAGGATCAGATCGTTGGCCCGCGCCTCGTCTAGGCCTTCGGCAACGCCTTCGGCGGCCAGGTCACTGACGTTGGCCGGGGTGGCCATGACCGCCCAGGCCCAATCGATGCCGGGTGCCTCGCGCATCGCTCGGGTGGCCTCCAGCAACCGGACGCTGTCGACGTAGCAGTCGGCGATCACCTCCGTGCTGAACATGTCAGCGAACCCGGAATCTCATGACGCCGATCCAGCCCGGTTGCGTGTCATGCCGAGGCAGGCTCCGGGTCGGGCACGATCCGTGTGCCCCGAGGTCCCGCGATCACGCCGCCGGGTTCATCGAGGGTGGCGTAGACCAACTCGGGCGTGGTGATCGCAGAGATCCGTCCCGTCGATTCCACGAACTCGATGGCGGCCTCCACTTTCGGACCCATGCTTCCGGGCGGGAACTGGCCGTCGGCCAGATGACGTCTGGCTTGCGATGCGGTCATCTCACTGACAGGCCGTGCCCGGGGGGTGCCGAAGTCGAGGCGCACCGAGTTCACGCCGGTCACCATAACCAGGGCCTCGGCGTCGACGGAGTCGGCGATCCGCTCGGCCACGTAGTCCTTGTCGATGACGGCGTCGACCCCTCGATAGGCGCCGTCGGGCGAGCGGGCCACCGGAATCCCGCCTCCTCCGCCGGCCACGACGATGTAGCCGAGATCGACCAGAGCCGATATGGCGGCGGCCTCTATCGGCGCCATCGGTCGTGGCGACGGCACCACTCGCCGGTAGCCCCGGCCGGAGTCCTCGGCCATGATCCAGCCTTTACCTGCCTCCAGATCGGCCGCCTCGCTCCGGCTGAAGAACGGCCCGATGGGCTTGGTGGGGTGCAACAGGGCCGGGTCGGCTGCGTCGATCTCGACGTGGGTCACCACCGACACTGCGCCTTGGATCTCGCGCTTGCACACTTCGTTGAGCGCCAGGCATATGAGGCTGCCCAACTGTCCTTGGGTCATGGCGCTCAGAGTGAACAGGGGCAGGGCGGGCACCAGATCGCTGGAGCCTTCGTGCTGGATGGCCAGGTTGCCGATCTGGGGGCCGTTGCCGTGGACGATCACCACGTTCCAGCCCTTGCGGATCAGCGAGCGCACCGAGTGGGCCATGGCGAGCGCGTTGGTGTACTGCTCGTCGAGGGTGCCGCGCTGGTCCTCGCGGATGAGTGCGTTGCCTCCGAGAGCGAGGACTGTGGTCTCGGCCAAGACTCACTCCTGTTGTCCGAGGTGCTTGATCCGCCGGAACCGGCACTGTACCCAGGAGCCTGCCGATAGCAGAACGGACTTTCCTATAGTAGATGAGCGGTGCGGGACCGCGCCAAGCCCCGGCCGGCCCGCAGCGCCGCCGCAGGCGACAGGTAGCCACCAGGGAGCCGACGCCATGCCCAACGATCCGACCGACGCCAATCCGACGGCGATCCCGGCTGCTGATGGTGGTGCTGATCCCGCGGCGGTTCGGGCCGCACACGGTGACGACGACCCGACGGCGGTTCTGGCTGCCCATTGGAACGAGAGTGAGCGTCGCCTCTACCCGACGGCCACCACCAACCCCGACGCCTACCAGTCGTCGGTGAAGCTGGTACGTGCCGTGGCCGACGCGCTGGCCACGGTCACCGATCTTGAGGGACTGGCCGAACGTTGGCAACTGCGCTCCGACATCCTCGACGAGGCGTCGAGGATGACCGGTGAGACGATCGCCTACGGCCTCACCGAGGCGACGGCCGGCTGCGGTTTCGCCATCCGCCGCCGCGAGCTGCTGGCCGAACGAGCCGAGCGCCGGCGCCGTGAGCGGATCGCGGAGGCACGCCGGGCGGGTCGGGCGTGGGCGGTGATCCACGAGCAGGGTGATCTGGGTTCGGGGCTGGTCGATCCCTACCAGTGCATGGAGCTGCACCTTCGCACCGCACTGGCCGTGGTGAGCATGGTGGAGCCCGATCCGTCCACCATGACCCCTCTCTACGTGGTGACCGTGACCGAGGTACCTGA
>JAJDZO010000318.1 GCA_022824605.1 Acidimicrobiia bacterium | reverse complement strand
CTCGAGTTCCGATTCGAGCAAGTCGAAGGCCGACGCCAGCTCATCTAGCTGACTCGCCGCGACCGCGGCCCGGCGTCGCACCCACTGCGACGCTGCCTCAATTGCGACTGACCGCGCCCGCGGTCGCTAGGAGGCCCGATGTCGCTCACCAGACCCAGCCCTCACCACAGCCGAAGCACGCTCGGGCGGCTCCAGGCCATGCTGTACCGCCATCGATGGGTTCGCTTCCTCGCCGCGGGCAGCGCAGCGGTGATCGTGGTGATCGCGCTGCGGGGAACCTCCACCGACCCGGCACCCTCACCGGTCGACACCACGCCCCCTGGGCCTGCTGCCATGCTGGCGCCAGGCACACGCGGCGTTCCCATCCCCACCACCAGTGAGGTGTTCGCGGTGCAGGACTGGGTGGACCTTCACGCCGTGATCGACGGCAGCGCAGTGGTGCAGGGCGCGCTGATCGTGGACGTGAACGACGATGAAGTGGTGGTGGCGGTGCCCGACAGCCGGGTGGACGCAACCGTCGATGCGCTGGCCACCGGCGGGGTGATGCTGGTGCTTGTGCCCTCACAGGCCGATCCGACAAGCGGCTGAGCAAGGCCGCGAACAGCTTTGGTGGGAGGCTCTTCAGCGCAATCCGGCAGCCACCAGAGCCAGCACGGCACACCCGGCCAGGATCCGATAAGCCACGAAGGGCCGCATGCTCACCCGGGTGACGATCCGGACGGTGGCCCAGACCGCCACCCAGCCGGTGACCATCGACGACGCAGCCCCGACAGCCAACGCGGGCCACAACGACGACGGGATGCTGAGGTCGATCAGGCCGTAGACGCCCGCGCCGGCGATGACCGGCAGGCTCATGAGGAACGCCAGACGCACCGCGGCCTCGCGGCTGTAGCCCAGACCTCGTGCCACCGTCATGGTCACCCCCGAGCGTGACACCCCCGGCTGCAGAGCGAGCGCCTGCCCCAGACCCATGACCACCGCGTGCCCCACCCCGAAGTCGGACGTGTCGAGCCGCTCGGCCAGCCGGTCCGACACTCCCAGCAGCACCCCGAACACGATCAGGGCCATCGCCACCAGCACCACGCGGTCCGAGCCTCGCAGGGCGTCGCCCGCTACTACCCCCGCGATACCGGCGGGCACCGCGGACACCACCAGCGACCAGCCGACCCGGCCGTCGGATCCGAGCGGCCCGCGGCCCACCGCCGGAGCGAGCGCGGCACCGGCGTAGGTGGCTATGTCGCGGCGCAGGTACACGGTCGCGCCGACCAGCGTGCCGACATGGACGGCCACATCGAATGCGGTGGCGGTGTCACCGGTCAGTTCGTCCCAGCCGAAGAGCCATCGGACCAGGATCAGGTGGCCGCTGGACGAGACCGGCAGGAACTCCGACAGCCCCTGCACGATGCCCAGCACGACGGCATGAAGTATGGGCACCGCGGTGGGTTCTAGGTTCCAGACATGGTCACGTCGGCGATGGCCAGGGTCACCCCGGCCGCGCTCATGGGGAGCCATTCCAGATCCGAGCCGACCTCGGTCACGTCCATCAACAGCCGCTGGATCGTGCTGGCTATGGTCACCTCCCGGATGGGCTCGGCCGTCTCGCCGTCTCGTATGCGCAGGCCCTCGGCGCCCACCGAGAAGTCGCCCGACACCGCGTTGACCCCGCTGTGAAGGCCGGTGACGCCCTGCACCAGCAGCCCGTCGTCCACATCGGCCACGATCTCGGCCTGAGAACGGGTGCCGGGCGTGAGCCGCAGGGCGTGCGCCCCGACGCCGGGGGTGCCCTTGAACCCTCCCCTCACCGCCGAGCCGGTGGAGCACACCCCGGCACGCCGAGCGGTGTAGGTGTCGTAGAGGAAGGCCTGCAGCACCCCGTCGGCGATCAACGGCACCCGGCGGGTGGCCAAGCCCTCGGCGTCGATGGCCGATGCAGTGAACGCCTCGGGGTCGGTGGCGTCGTCCACCAGGGTGAGAGACGACGCCCCCACCGCATCGTTCATCCGGTCGGCGAACAACGACCGGCCCTTGAGCACCGCTTCTCCACTGAGCGTGGCGCCCACGATGCCGAGAAGCCGGGCGGTCACATACGGGTCGAGCACCACCGTCAGCCGGCGGGTCGGGGCTTTGGCGGCTCCCAGCAGGCGGGTGGCCCGGTCGGCCGCATCGGTCCCGGCCGTCTCGGTCGACAGCTCGCCGGGATGGCGGCCGACGGAGAAGCCGAACCCGGTCTGGGTCTCGTCGGCATCCGACGCCAGGCTGTAGGCGGCCAGGTAGCAGCCGGTCTCTCGGGCCGAGGCGGCCACCCCGCGTGAGGTGGCCACCGCCCCCTCGTACACCGAGTCGGAATACTCGGCCGACTCCACCCCGGTCACCCGCGGGTCTGCGGCCAGGGTGACCCGTTCCAGTTCCAGGGCCAACGCCACCTTCTCGTCGGTGGGGAAGTCGACCAGCTCGGAGCGGTACAGATCGAGGGCGGCGGGCTCGACGCCGTCGGGTTCGGCCACCCCCGCGAACTCGTCGACGCTTCCGAATCGGGAGTTGTCCACCGCCTCATCGAAGGTCTCGCGCAGCGTGTCATCGTCGAGCGCCGCCGCGTAGGCGAAGCCCTGCCGGCCGTCACGCACCACCCGCACGCCGACCCCCACCGAGGTCGCCGCGGTGAGCGACTCGACCTCGCCCTGATAGGCCCGCACCTCGGTCTCGTGCTCGCGGGCTACGAAGGCCTCCACATCACAGCCCGCCTTGCCCCAGCCGGCGACCCGCTCGGCGATCGCCAGCAGGCTCGTGCTCACCACTGCGCGTGGGTCGAGGTCGGGCTCACGCGGCGGTGCCGCCCACGGTGAGCGCGGTCACCCTCAGCGTGGGGGTGCCGTCACCCACGGGCACACCCTGGCCGTCCTTGCCGCACATGCCCGGCGACCCCATGGCGAAGTCGTTGCCGAGGGCGTCGATACGGGTGAGCACGTCAGGGCCGTTGCCGATGAGGTTGCCCTCGCGAATGGGGGCGGTGATCCGGCCGTTCTCGATCAGGTAGGCCTCGGTCATGCCGAACACGAAGTCGCCGGTGGCGGTGTT
>JAJDZO010000043.1 GCA_022824605.1 Acidimicrobiia bacterium | reverse complement strand
TGTCCATGCCCCGGTACACCTGCATCGAGTCGAGCGTCACGATCTCGACCCCGGCGATCAGGCGGGCCACACCCATGGCAATCTCTGACTTGCCCGAGGCGGTAGGACCGACGATCACCAGCGGCCGCTCCATCCTCAGTGCACGCTCGGCGGTGTCGGCTGGTGCCGCCGCGCCGCCGGGTCGAGCCTCGGCCTCCGCTGCTGTCGCCAACGCCTTCTCAGACGGCCGCGACGGGGATGAGGCGCCGGGCCGGCTCGATGCTGTGAGCGACTGCCTGAGCCTGTGCGTTCTCGATGCTGACCAACTCGCCCCGTAGGAAGTTGGCCGCAGCCGCGGTGACCTCGACTCGGGCGTAGGTGCCGGGTTGAGGCGCGGGGCCGTCCGGTGACGGGAAGTGCACGAGGGTGTTCCGGCGGCTTCGCCCGGTGGCGACCGAGGGATCCTTCTTGCTCGGCCCCTCCACGACGACCTCCTCGATGCGGCCGATGCGAGCCTCGTTGGCGAGTCGGCTGGAACGCTCTATGACTCGCCGCAGCCGCTCGTAACGGGACACCGACACCTCATGGGGCACGAACCGGTCGCCCATGTCGGCGGCGGCCGTTCCAGGCCGGGGCGAGAAGATGAACGTGAAGGCGCTGTCATAGCGAGCCTCGGCGGCCACCTCCAGGGTCTGCTCGAAGTCGTGCTCAGTCTCGCCGGGGAAGCCGACGATGATGTCGGTGGAGACGGCCAGGTCGTCGACCGCCTCCCGTGCGGCCCGGAGCCGCTCCAGGTAGCGCTCGGCGGTGTATCCCCGCTGCATGGCCCGAAGCACGGTGTCACTGCCCGACTGCAACGGCAGATGTAGATGCTCGCATACCGCCGGAACTTCGGCCATGGCCGCGATGGTCTCGGCACGGAGATCTTTGGGGTGCGGGCTGGTGAAGCGCACCCGCCGGATGCCGTCGATCTCGCCGACCGCCCGGAGCAGGTCGGCGAACAACGGCCTGGCCCTCCGGTCCGCCAGCCAGCGAGGCCCGCACCACCAGGAGTCGTCATCAGCCGGGGCGTGCCCGCGACCGTTGCTGGTGACATTCACGCGGCTATTGCCGGCCGCGCTCGCGCTGTTGCCGTTGGCGCTCCCCCGGCGTGACAGGGCCAGGTCCCGGCCGTAGCTGTTGACGTTCTGGCCCAGCAGCGTGATCTCGCTGACGCCGCTCGCGGCCAAGTCGCGCACCTCGTCGACCAGCTCACCGAAGGGTCGGCTGATCTCAGGACCGCGCACCGCGGGCACGATGCAGAAGGTGCAGCTGTTGTCGCATCCGATCTGGATCGTGACCCAGGCGGAGTGTTCCGACTCCCGGCGGGCAGGCAGCGCCGAGGGGAACGCCTCCACATCGTCGCGGACCGTCTCGGTGAGTATCTCCACAACCGGCCCGTGACGGCGGGCATGGTCGATCAGCTCTGCGGCCCGATGAACGTTGTGGGTGCCGAACACCACGTCGACGTGGCCGGCTCGCTCCCGGACCAGTTCCCGGTCCTTCTGGGCGAGGCAGCCGGCCACCGCGATCAACGCGTCGGGACGCTCAGCCTTCACGGCCTTGAGCCTGCCCAACGCGCCGTACAGCTTGTTGTCGGCGTTCTCACGGATGCAGCAGGTGTTGAGCACCATCACGTCGGCCTCTTCCAACGCTCCAGCACGCTGGTACCCGTCATCCTCAAGCAGACCCGCGATTCGCTCGGAGTCATGCTCGTTCATCTGGCACCCGAAAGTGCGTATCGAATAGGTCCGCCCCACACCCCCAGGCTACGCCCCAGGTCGAGTGACCTGCGGGCTCTGTGGCGGAGGTGCTGTGCTCGTTAGGCAGCGGCGGTGGTTGGGGTTTCTGAGGCCTGCTCCCAGTCGGGCTGCTGGGGCTCGGGTTCGGGCATTACGGCTCGCCAGACCAGGTCGGAGATCTCGACCATCAGTTCGGGATTGCTCTGTAGGAACGCCTTGGCGTTCTCACGGCCCTGGCCGAGCTGCTCGCCCTCGTAGGTGTACCAGGCCCCCGACTTCTTGACGATGGACTCGGTGACCGCCAGATCCAGCACCGAGCCCTCCCGGGAGATGCCCTGGCCGTACATGATGTCGAACTCGGCCTGCTTGAACGGCGGGGCGCACTTGTTCTTCACCACCTTCACCCGGGTGCGGTTGCCCACTACCTCCACGCCGTTCTTGATCGACTCGATCCGGCGGATGTCGAGCCGCACCGACGAGTAGAACTTGAGCGCCCGCCCGCCCGGCGTGGTCTCCGGCGAGCCGAACATCACCCCGATCTTCTCTCGCAGCTGGTTGATGAAGATGCAGATGGTGTTGGACTTGTTGAGGTTGGAGGTGAGCTTGCGCAGAGCCTGCGACATGAGCCGGGCCTGCAAGCCCACATGGGTGTCGCCCATGTCGCCCTCGAGCTCGGCTCGCGGGGTGAGCGCGGCCACCGAGTCGATCACCACGACGTCGAGGGCTCCTGAGCGGATCAGCATGTCGGTGATCTCGAGAGCCTGCTCGCCGGTGTCGGGCTGGGAGATGAGCAGTTCGTCGATGTCCACGCCGATGGCCTTGGCATAGACCGGGTCCATGGCGTGCTCAGCGTCCACGTAGGCGCAGATGCCGCCGTTGCGCTGGGCCTCGGCCACGACATGGGTGGCGAGGGTGGTCTTTCCGGAGGACTCCGGACCGTAGATCTCGGTGACCCGGCCCCGGGGAAGGCCCCCGATGCCGAGGGCCAGATCCAGCGACAGCGCCCCCGTGGGCACCGCCTCAATGTTCATGGCGGCCTTCTCGCCCATCTTCATGACCGAGCCTTGGCCGAACTGCTTCTCGATCTGGCTCATGGCCATATCGAGTGCCTTGTGTCGATCGTTCACGTCTTTCTCCTGTGGTTGGTGCGCCTGTCGGGACGCTGGGTTGAGTGTCAGGTGGCCATACGGCGAGTCGGGGATGCCTGCTGAAGCTACGAGAGGGGTGTGACAAGCCCGGCCGCAGCCGCACCGTCATCGGCGAGTATAACAATATTGTAGTTACGAACACTTGTTCATGTCAAGCACTCCGGGACGCCCGGACAGGGCGAGGGCTGCGCTCGGTGAGCGGGGAAGGAGCCATCCGGCCAGAACTCCCGTCGAGGCACTGCGGGGTCCGATTCGTCGGCCGGGAACCATACGAAGCCCGCTTGCGTGACTTACCGTAGAACCGTCCACCACAAAGGCAACCCCATGCCCCTGAGAATGTTCAGATCGAAGCGCCGACCGCCACTAGCTCGCCAGACCCGAAAGGCACCCCAAATGACCTCACCGTCCGCCCCCGCCCGCCAGACATTCGACGACGCCGACCTGCGAGACCGGCTCACCCCCGAGCAGTACCAGGTGACCCAGCAGGCCGGGACCGAGCGGGCCTTCACGGGCGAATACTGGAACTGCCACGACGACGGCACCTACCACTGCATCGTCTGCGACGTCCCCCTCTTCTCCAGCGACACCAAGTACGAGTCCGGCACCGGCTGGCCCAGCTTCTGGGA
>JAJDZO010000268.1 GCA_022824605.1 Acidimicrobiia bacterium | reverse complement strand
AATCTCATCAAACGCGTCAAACGCGCCGCCTTCGGATTCACCAACTTCGCCAACTACCGCATCCGCGCCCTGCTCTACGCCGGCAAACCCAACTGGGCGCTGCTGGACACCCTCACTCCACCCTAAAACGCGGAGTGCCCGATTAGCCCGCACCCATCAAGGACACAACCAACACCATGAGTGCGAAGAGCCAGATTTGTCGGTCAGGCGTCTGAACGGAGTGGGCGGGGGCGGCTGACGGCTGCCAAGCACACGAGCGCGCAGGCTGCGGTGAAGGAGCCCACGGTCACTAGGGCTACCCGGCTGCCGAAGGCGTCGACTAGCCAGCCGAGGATCGGGCCGCCGACCGCGCGGGCTCCTACGAAGACCACGCCGTACACCGCCGACACTCGGCCTTGCAGGCGTGGATCGGCGGCGCTCTGGACCGATCCATTGGACAGGCTGAGGTAGCCGCCGCCGATCACGCCGACCACGAAGATGGCGGCCATTCCCGCGACGAGGTGGTTCACGGCGGCCAGCGGCAACACGGCTGCGCTGAACACTGCCAGCAGCACCGCGAGGCTGCGGACCCCTTCCAGCCTGGACGCGGCGATCATCACCGAACCGATCAGGCTGCCGACGGCCATGACCTGGGCCAGGATCGCGAACGTGCCCGCCCCGCTGGCCAGCTGATCGTCGGCCACCACCGGCAGCAGCACCGCCAGATTCCAGCCGAACAAGGTGAACGAGCACAGCAGGCCCATCGGGATCGTCACCGCCGGGGTGCGCATCAGATACTCGAACACCCGTCCCCCGGCCGCTCGGGCTTCCGCCGAGGTGGCCCCGGTGGTGGGCACTACCCGCAGCACCAGCAGCGAGGCGAGCAGCGAAGTGGCTCCATTCACCGCGAAGCAGGCCCAAGACATGGCCAGGCTCAAGAAGAGCCAGGCAGCGCCGCTTCCCAGGAACCGGCCCACCGACATCACCGAGGTGTGCAGCCGCGCCGCTCGGTCGACTCCGTCGGCGATCACCACATCGCGCACGAAGGCTCGCCGCAGCGGCGTGTCGACCGCGCCGATCGCGCCCAGCAGGGTGACGGCTGCGAACAGGACCGCCAACGGAAGATCCTCGCCCATGGCCAGCGCGGCGACGGCCAGCATTCCGGCCACCACCGACTTCGAGGCCTGGGTGGAGGCCAGCAGGACCCGCCGGTCCTTGCGGTCGGCCAGCGCTCCCGCCAGCGGCGACAGCACGACGGCCAGACCCGACCGGACTGCCACGGTGAGCCCGACGGCGAGCGCGCTGCCGGTGATCTCATACACCAACCACACCTCGGCCAGGTGATGGGCCCACATCCCGGCGCCGTGCAGGAACTGCGCCCCGGCGTAGCGGCGGAAGTTGGGGTTGCGCAGCGTGCCGGCCAGCCGGCCCAATGCGAGCCTCACGCGGCCCTCACAACGGCAAGTTGGCGGCGGGCCGGCGGGTGCCCTTGATCGATGGTGTTGAGATGAGCTTCACGCGGTCCTCACGGGGACAGTTTGACATCGTAAGCAGGTTGTCAGACAATCTGTCATGAAGGCGGGCTTCGTGCCCGAGCAGCCTTTCGCGATCTTGGAGGGTGGATGCGCACTGGTGACAGCTACGTCGAGTCGTTGCGAGACGGACGCAACGTGATTCTCGACGGCGCGCCGGTCGACGACATCACCACCCATCCCGCCTTCGCGGCGGGGGTGCGCAGCGTGGCCCGGCTCTACGACTTCTCGGCCGATCCGGCCAACCGCGAGCTCATGACCTACGAGTCGCCCAGCGACGGACGGCCGGTGAACCTGAGCTGGCTGGTGCCGCGCTCGGTGGACGACCTGCGCCGCCGCAGGCTGGCCATCGAGGCCTGGTCTGAGATCAGCCACGGCTACCTGGGCCGCTCACCCGACCATGTGGCCTCGTTCTTCGCCGGCTTCTCGGGCTCGCTCGACACCTTCGCCAAGGCCGGCGACCGCTACGCCGACAACGTGCAGCGCTTCTACGAGCGGGCCCGCGACGAGGACCTGTACGTCACCTACACGATCATCCACCCGCAGGTGGACAGGGCCAAGGGCCCCCACGAGCAGTACGCGCCCCACCTCTACGCGGCCATCGCCCACTCCGACGACGACGGGGTGGTGGTGAGGGGTGCACAGATGCTGGGCACGGCCACGGTGATGTCGGACTACCTGTTCGTCAGCTCCATCCAGCCGCTGCCCCCCGGCGCCGACGACTACGGCCTGTCGGTGGTGATCCCCGTAAACCATCCCCGGCTGCGGATCTACCCCCGTCGCCCGTACGGCCGCGATGTCACCGATGCCGGTGACTACCCGCTGTCGGCCGAATACGACGAGACCGACGCGCTGGTGGTGTTCGATGATGTGGACGTTCCGCCCGAGCACGTGTTCGTGGACCGCGACCCGGACATCACCTTCGCGCAGTTCACCCGGACCCCTGCCCATGTGCTGGGCAACACCCAGGCTCAGATCCGCTACGCGGTGAAGCTGAGGTTCCTGGCCGGGCTCGCCTCGCAGTTGGCCGAATGGTCGGGCCAGTCCGGCGACCGCAACTTCCAGCTCGGCCTCGCCCGAGTGGCGGCCCAGGCGTCGGTGCCGCACGGGCTGGTGCTGGCCGGGGAGTACAACGCGGTGATCGACAGCAACGGCGTGGCCCAGCCCGACCCGGAGATGCTGTACTCCGCCATGGCGCTGCAGCCCGCTGTGTACCGCGACATCAATTTCGCACTGCGCGAGATGACCGGCGGGACCACCATCCAGGTGCCGTCGTCGGCAAGCGCCTGGGACGATCCGGTGACGAGGGCCGACTTCGAGCGGTTCGTGCGCTGGCCCGACGTGGACGCCGCGCACCGGATAGCGCTGTTGAAACTCATCTGGGATGCGGTCGGGTCGGAATTCGCGGGACGGCACTTCCAGTACGAGATGTTCTACGCCGGCTCGGCGTCGGTGGTGCAGGGACGCCTGTACCGCAACTACGACTGGGATCGGGCCCGGGCCATGGTGTTGCGCTGTCTGGCCGAGACGCCGGGACCGCATCAAGCAGAATCCGGGGACGCTCGATGACCCCGCCCGAGCCGGTCGGCGTAATCGACACCGGTTTTCGCAGCGCGCTGGCGCGCCTCGACCGGGCCGGGCTGCTGGCCCGAGTGTCGCGCACCGTCGATGGTGATCTTGAGGCTGCGGCCATGATGAAGCATCACGACGGCGGTGCCGCGCTGCTGTTCGAGAACGTGAAGGACCACGATGTTCCGGTCGTCGGCAACGTGTTCGCCACGCCGGAGTCGTCGGAAGTGGCCATGGGACTCGACCGCGGTGGGTTGCGGGCCGCGCTGGCCCGCGGCATCCGCACCGACATCGAACCGGTCGAGGTGAGCGATCCGCCCGCGCAGCAGCGGGTGTGGCGCACCGGCGACATCGATCTGGGCACACAGCTTCCGGTGCTCACTCACGCCCCGGGCGACGGCGGGCGATTCGTCACCGCCGGAGTGCTCATCGTGCGCGATCCCCTCACCGGTGTTCGAAACGCGTCGTTCCACCGGCTGCAGCTGGTCGGCCCAGACCGGGTGGCCGTCAAGATCGACCACGGACGCCATCTCGGCCGAGCCCTCGACCATGCCGTCGAGATGGGTCAGGACCTGCCGGTGGCAGTCTGCATCGGCACCGACGTGGCACTGATCTATGCCGCCTCCACCATGGGGGCGCTCATGCCCGAGAACCGCGACGAACTCAGCGCGGCCGGCGGCTGTCGCGGCGCGCCGCTGCCGGTGGCTCGGGGCGTGTCACAGGACGTGGACGTGCCCGCCGACACCGAGATCGTTCTCGAGGGCGTGATCCGAGCGGGCCAGACCGTCACCGAGGGCCCTTTCGGTGAGTTCGTCGGCTACGCCTCGCCGGCGGGGCCGGCCCCGACCCTGGACGTCACCGCGGTCACCGCCCGCCACGAACCGGTGTACCACGCCATCAACGGCGCCGGCCGAGAGACCATCGTCTTGCGCAAGCATGTGCTGGAGGTGGCCGCGTTGGAGGCGGTCGCGCCGGTGACGCCGATCGTGACCGACGTGTGCATGCCGCCGGGGGGACTGCACCGCTTCCATCTGGTGATGGCGCTGTCGAAGCGGTCCGAGCGCGACGACGGCATGGGCCGCAACGCCGCGCTGGCCGCGTTCGGGGCGCTGAAGGATCTCAACATGATCGTGCTGGTCGACGACGACATCGACCTGCACGACCCCGACGACGTGGCCTATGCGCTGGCCACCCGTTTCGACGCCGCCTCCGATCTTGTGGTCCTCGGTGGCATGCGCGGCCACGAGTATGTGCGCACGTCGCAGGCCGGTGTGGGCACCAAGACCATCCTGGACGCGTCGGTGCCGTTCGCTCGGCGAACCGACTTCGAGCGCATCGAGTTCGCCCCATCCTCCGGCGACGAACTCGATGCCGTCTACTCCGGCGCCACCGTCTTGACCTGGCTGGGCGCCCAGAGGCCGAGCGGATAGGTGGCGAGTCATGAGAAGTTCCACGAAACATCGAGCGAGGCCATGGGCAGCCATGCCGTGGTTTGGGCGGCCCGTGAGCGAAGCGAACAAGAGCGGGAGACCCGCATGAAGCTCAACCGCGAGACGCTCGCCGATCGTCTGCAGGAGCAGCTCAAGCGCCAGATGCTGTCGGGCCGGCTGGCCCCCGGCGCGGTGATGCCCTCTGAACGGGAGCTGCGAGAAGCGTTCGGCGTGGGGCGCACCACCGTGCGTGAGGCGTTGCAGGGACTGGTGTCGTCGGGGTTCCTGATACGCGAGTCGGGCCGGTTGATCGTGCGCCATCCCACCGACATCAGCCCCCGGATGCTCGACCTCGCGGCCCGGGCCTCCGACGCGTCGGTTCAGCAGGTGTTCGACGTGCGCAAGCTGCTGGAGATCCATGCCGCCGCGTTGGCGGCCGGCAACCGCACCGCAGACGATCTCGCCGAGATCGCCGGATGCCTCGGGCGCATGGACACTCAGGACGAGACCCAGTACCACACCGCCGATCGCAGCTTCCATTGCGCGGTGGTGCGAGCCTCCCACAACACCGTGTTGGCCGAACTCTACGAGGCCGGGGTGGGGCTGTTCTTCCGCAAGCCCGCCTTCTGGCGGGTGTTCACCCGCGCCCCCGAGCAGCGCTACGTGGTGGGCTCGGGCTACGAGGGCCACCTGCAGATCTACGACGCCATCGCCCGCCAGGACGTGGAGTTGGCTCAACAGCAGATGAGCCGTCATCTGCAGCAGGTCGAACAGAGTCTGCTGGCGGTGATGCACGAGACGCTGAACACAGAAAGGCAACCATGAGACAGGGATACCGGGTGATCGACGCCGACACCCACGTCACGCCATCGGTCGAGGTGCTCGTCGAATACGGCGACCAAGAGCTGAAGGACAGAGCCGACGAACTCACGCCTTACGTGCGGGTGACCAAGCCGACCGCGGGCCGGGGCCATCCGACCCATCCCTACGGCGTGGTCCGGGTCAACCCCCAGCCCTACAGCCGGGTGGCCGGCCACAAGGCGGACGCCTCGGTGGACACCCGAGGCGCGGGCGCCAAGGGAGCGCTGGAGGGCCGGGTGCAGAACCTCGCGGCCAAGCCCATCGCCGACGGCATCCAGCACACCAACTCCGAGGGCCGTCTGGCCAACATGGACGTGGAGGGGGTGGACATCAACTTCATCATCCCCGGCACCTGGGCGCCGGGCAGCACCGCGCTCGACCTCAGCCTGGCCAAGGCGATGTACCGCTCCTACCACCGCTATATGGCCGACTACTGCTCGGCCGACCCCCGCCGCCTCAAGGGGCTGCTGCTCGCGCCGGGCGCCGATCCGCAGTGGGCCGCCGACACGATCCGACAGCACGCCGACGCCGAGTGGCTCTCCGCGGTGTGGCCGGTGCTGCCCGAGGGTCTGCCGGTCGATGATCCCGACCTGGAGCCCATCTGGCAGGCGATGGACGAGGCCGACCTGCCCATCATGCATCACAGCTTCTTCTACGAGGCGCCCTACTTCCCCGGCTACCGGGACATCTGGGGCAACGTGGCCGTGGCCCGCACCGCGGCCCATGTGTGGGGGGCCCAGAGGCTCATGGCCTACGTGCTGGTGTCGGGGATGCTGGACCGGTATCCGAACCTGCGGGTGGCCACGGTGGAGACCGGCCACGGCTGGCTGCCGCACTGGATCATCCGGCTTTCCAGCCAGATTGACTACGTGAAAGGGGCCGTCCCCGCCGACCTCAAGCACACCCCGCTGGAATATGTGCAGATGGGTCGAGTATTCTGCGCCATCGAGCAGCACGAGGGCCCCGAGATGACCAAGGCCGTCATCGACATCCTCGGCGACGGCGTGCTCATGTACGAGTCCGACTTCCCCCATCCCGAGTGTTACTACCCCAACAGCACCGACAACGTGATCTCGTGGGGTCCTGTGATCGGTGAGGAGGCCCTGCGCAAGCTGATGGCCGACAACGCGGCCCGCTACCTGCGGCTGCTGTCGGATCCGTGGGACGATGGTGAGCCCGGCGGCAACCACAGGGGCGACAATGGACGTTGAGCAGGCCCTGGCGCTGGTGTCGCAGGCTCGGGCCATCGGAGCCGAGAAGGGCATCAACGCCACCGTGGCCGTGCACGACGACGCCGGGCATCCCCTAGTGGTGGTGCGGGGCAAGCGCTGGCACGGTCCCTACATGGCGATGGGCAAGGCCCGGCTGGCGGCCGCCTTCGCCAAGCCCACCAAGGATCTAGTCGAGCAGTGGGCCGACCGGCCCCTGTTCGGTACCAGTCTCGTGGAGATCATCCCCGGAGGCGTCACCGTCAACCCAGGCGGTGTGCCGCTCTTCGAGGGCGACGTGTGCGTGGGTGCCATCGGTGTGGGGGGAGGCTCCCCTCTCATCGACCACGAGGTAGCGGCTGCGGCCGCGGATCAATTCCAACGGTCCCAAGCGACCGGGGTCTGATGAACCAGATTCACGGTGCCAAAGGAGGCAACAACACCATGAGACACATCTGGCAACAACTGAGGGTGCCGCTCGCGGCGCTCTTCGTGCTCGCGCTGGTAGCCGCGGGCTGCGGCGACGACGAGGCGGACGCCCCCGCGGCGCCGGTGGTCGACACGGCCGCCGTCGACGCGGCCCAGGCCGAGGCCGACACCGCCCGGGCCGAGGCCGAAGCGGCTGCTGCTGCCGCCGCCGATGCTGAGGCGGCCCTGGCGGAGGCCGAGGCTGCTGCTGCCGCGGCAAGCGCCGAGCAGCAGGCCGAGGCTCAGGCTGCCCTGGAGGCGGCCCAAGCGGAGGCTGAGGCGGCCATGGCCGCCGCGGCCGAGGCCGAGTCGAGGGCCGCGGAGGCCGAGATGGCCGCCGAGGAGGCCGCCATGGCTGCCGAGGAAGACATGATGGAAGAGGAGATGGCCGCCCCGACCGGAGATCCCGGAAGGGTCACCATCGCGGTCACCACCGAACCCTCGACACTTGATCCGCAGGCCGTCAACGACCGCAGCTCGCGGGTGGTGACCGCCAATCTGTTCGAGTCGCTGCTCGGCCGGGACGCCTCCACGGCACTGGTTCCGGTGCTGGCCACCAGTTGGCCCGAGACGGTGGACGACGACACCTGGCGCTTCACGGTGCGTGAGGGCGTCACCTTCCACGACGGTCAGGCTCTCGACGCGCAGGCCGTGGCCGATGCCCTGAACCGGATGCTGGATCCGGACTACTCCACCCAGCGTGACTCCTACATCCGCAACATCTCCTCCGTGGAGGCAGTGGACGCCACCACCGTCGACATCCACACCGACGGGGTCAACGCCACCCTGCCACTGCAGATTGCACAGCTCCCCATCTTCGCGCCGGGCACAGCCGACTCGGTGGGTGAGAACCCCGTCGGGACCGGTCCCTACATGTTCGAGTCCTGGGAGCGCGGCCAGCAGATCACCGCGGTGCGCAACGCGGACTACTGGGGAGAGGCGCCGTCGATCGACGCGTTCACGGTTCGGTTCATCCCCGACAAGCAGACGTCGTTGGCTGCCCTGCAGGCCGGCGAGGTCGACCTGGTGCTCGACATCCTGCCCGAGCAGGTTCCGCTGGTGCCCCAGGCGCTCAGCGTGCCCGCCACCGAGTACAGCTACATAGCGCTCAACGCGCTCCGTCCCGACCTGGCCCCGCCGGAAGTTCGCGTCGCCATGAACCTGGCGGTGGACAAGGAGCTGATCGCGGAGACGCTCTATGAGGGCTATGCCAAGCCCAACCACGCCCAGCACCTGTCGCCGGGAATGCTCGGCTACAACCCCGACATCGGTCCGTTCCCGTACGACCCGGATCAGGCGCGCGAGATCATGGCCGAGCACGGCTGGAACGAGGACAACCCGTTGTTCCTCGAGATCTACGCGCCGATCGGCCGGTACCTGCGCGGCGTGGAGACCACTCAGGCGGTGGCCACGATGCTGAACGACGTGGGCTTCAACACCGAGGTGCGGCTCGCCGAGTGGACCCGCTTCCGCGCCGGCAGCCGGATCAGGGGCGAGGAGCCCGGCGCCTATGACGCTCGCTACGGCTGGAACTCCAACGAGTGGTTCGACGGGGCCCGCACCCGCAACTTCCTGGTGTGCGGCGGCTCGTCGTCCAAGCTGTGCGACGAGTACGTGACGGAACAGTTCGAAATGGCCGGCTCGACGACCGACCAGGAACTGCGCAACATCCTCTACCAGAGGGCCTGGGCTCGACTGCATGAGAACCCCCACGCCATCTACCTGCTTCAGCAGGACCTGATCTACGGCGCGACGGAACGTCTCGCCTGGGAGCCCCGGCTCGATGACGAGTACCTCATCTCTGAGATGAGCCTCAACTAGAGCAGCGAGCCAGGCGCAGCTGTTGACCTGCTGGCCCGGCTCGGTCCGGACACCGAGACCGAGCCGGGCCTTCGCAGGGCTGAGCCTCCATAGGTATCGATTGATATGACGACGACGGAGACGACGGCGAAGGCACCGTCGCGATGGCCGCTGCGTGGTCTGCTGCTGCGGCGTCTGCGCGACGGCGTCATCGTGCTGTGGCTCGTGGTGACGGTGATCTTCTTTCTCGCCCATGTCGTCGGGAACCCGGCACTGGTTTTCGCCCCGGTCGACGCCACCGACGAGCACATAGCCGAAATCCACCGCCAGTTCGGACTTGACCGTCCCGTCCTAGAGCGCTACTGGGAGTACCTCGTCGGATTGGTCCGACTCGACTTCGGGGAGTCGACCTGGCAGCAGCGGCCTGCTATCGACGCGGTGGTCGAGGCGCTGCCCTCCACCATCATCCTCACGGTGGTCGGCCTCGGCGTGGCCGCGGTGCTCGGGGTGATACCGGGGGTCGTGGCCGGAGCGCGGGCTCGCAAACCCTTCGACAAGGTCTCGAACCTGGCTTCGGTGACCGCGCTGTCGGTGCCGAACTTCTGGCTGGGACTGCTGTTGATCCTGATGTTCGGGGTGCAGCTCGGCTGGCTGCCCACCTCGGGGCGCTTCGAGGCCACCAGCATCGTGTTGCCCGCGGCCACCCTGGGCATCGTTCACGGCGGGCGCATCTTCCAGCTGGTGCGCTCGGCCACCTTCGAGGAGATGTCCAAGCCCTACGTCACTGTGGCCCGCAGCAAGGGGCTCACCGAGTGGAACATCCTGCATCGTCATGTGGTGCGCAACACTGGGGTCACCACCGCCACCATCGTCGGCTGGGAATACGTGCGCATGTGGGGAGGCGCCGTGTTCGCCATCGAATATGTGTTCGCCTGGCCCGGGATCGGCCTGCTGACCATCGATGCCGCTCATCGCCAGGACTTCTTCGTGTTGCAGGCCGCGGTCATCATCGCGGGCGCTTTCGTGATCTTCAGCAACCTCCTGATCGACATGGGCTACCAGTACATCGACCGCAGGATCACGGCCAGCTGATGAGCGTCGCGGTCTCCAAGCGCACATCGAGTGGGGAGACGACTCCCACGGCGCGCGACCGCGCCTGGGGTCGCCTGATCGACATGATCGGCAGCCGGGGCTGGATCCTGCTGGTGCTGTTCCTGCTGGTGCTGGTGGCGGCCTCGATCGCGCCCGACGTGTTCGCCCCTTACGACCACGACGCCCAGAACCTGCGATCCCGCCTGCTAGCACCGGGAGAATCCTCGCCGGAGGGCAGGCACTGGCTCGGAACCGACAGCCTGGGCCGGGATCTCTTCTCTCGTATGGTGGTCGGCACCCGCCTAACGCTGTTCATCGCGGTCTCAGCCACACTGATCGGGGCGGCCTTGGGTGTATTGTTCGGCCTGCTCGGCGGCTATTTCGGTGGGCGCACCGACCGATTGCTCATGCGCCTAGGCGAAGCCCAGACAGCCATGCCCATGTTTCTGGTCGCCATTCTGTTGCTCAGTCTGCTCGGTCCGAGCGTCTTCATCCTGTTGGTGGTGCTGCCCTGCCTGGTGTGGCCCATCTTCGCCCGCGTGGTGCGGGCCGAGGCGCTGAGGCTGCGAGAGGAGACCTTCATCGAGGCCTCCGTCGCCACCGGCTGCTCCACCGCCACCATTCTCGGCCGCCATCTGCTGCCCAACGTGGCGCCCCGCATTCTGGTGCTGTGCGTGATCGAGATCGGCCATGTGATGCTCTCAGAGGCTGGGCTCAGCTTCCTGGGGGTGGGGGTGCAGCCTCCCGACACCACTTGGGGGCTGTTGATCTCGGAGGGGCGTCCGCTGCTGGCGGTGGCGTGGTGGCTCACGATCCTTCCCGGCGTGCTGCTGGGCATCTCGGTGCTGGTGCTCAATCTGCTGGGCCGCTACTGGGAGGCCCGTTCAGGAGCGGCTGGATGATGGCACCGACCGACGGTCTGGAGGCAGGCGGATGAGCACTCAGCCGCTGCTTGAGGTGGAGGACCTCCACGTCACGTTCCGCACCGCCTCGGGTCCGGTGCATGCCGTGGACGGTGTGAGCTTCTCGATGGCGCCGGGAGCGTCGTTGGGGGTGATCGGCGAGAGCGGCAGCGGCAAGAGCGTCACCGCCCGTGCCCTGCTGCGGCTGTTCTCCATCACCGACGACGTGCAGATCTCCGGAGCCGTCCATTTCGACGGCCAGGATCTGCTGCGCATCGACGAGCGCAGGCTGCGTCACGTGAGGGGCGGGCAGATCGGCATGATCTTCCAGGATCCGCTCACGTCGCTCAATCCCCTGATGGCAGTGGGTGAGCAGATCGCCGAATCGCTGCGGCTGCACCGGGGCATGGGCCGATCCGAGGCCGCCTCCGAGGCGGTGGAGTTGCTGGCCCGGGTGGGCATAGCCGATCCCGACCAGCGGGCCACCGAACTGCCCAGCAGCTTCAGCGGCGGCATGCGCCAGCGGGTGATGATCTCTCTGGCCATCGCCTGCCGCCCCCGCCTGCTCATCGCGGACGAGCCCACCACCGCCCTCGACGTGACCGTTCAGGCCGAGATCCTGCTGCTGCTCGACGAGTTGCGCCGATCCGAGGGCATGGCCCTCATGCTGATCACCCACGACTTCGGGGTGGTGGCGGCCACCTGCTCCGACGTGCAGGTCATGTACGCCGGCAAGCTGGTGGAGCGGGCCTCGATGGCCCATCTCTTCGAGCGGGCCAATCACCCCTACACCGAGGGGCTCCTGCGTCTGGTGCCCCGCTTCGAGAACACCCACACCGGTCGGCTGCACCCCATTCCCGGCCAGCCTCCGATCACCGGTGGCGGCGGGTCGTCGTGCGCCTTCGCGCCGCGGTGCAGCCACGCCATCGACCGGTGCCGGTCCGAGGTGCCTCCCGAGGTGGCGGTGGGTCCCGAGCATCTCAGTGCCTGCTGGCTGGCGGCCGATCGGGCCAAGGACACCACCGAAGCGGGCCGTCCGTGGAGCAGGTCACCGTGAGCGACGCCGAGGCCGCTGCGGTGGCTGCAACGGGCGTATCGCCCGAAGCCGGAGCGTCGTCGGCCGTGCTCGAGGTGAACGATGTGGTCGTCGATTTCGACACCGACGCGGGCCGCCTGACCGCGGTCAACGGAGTGTCTCTGCAACTCGCCACCGGTGAGACCCTCGGGCTGGTGGGCGAGAGCGGGTGCGGAAAGTCCACCCTGGCCCGGGCCATCATGCAGCTGGTGCCGATGACTCAGGGCTCGGTCCACCTCGAGGGCATCGACCTGGGCTCGCTGTCGTCGCGGGAGCTGCGCCGGATGCGCCACCGCATCCAGATGGTGTTCCAGGATCCACGGGGCTCGCTCGATCCGCGCATGAACGTGGCCGCTCTCATCGGCGAGCCGCTGAGGGTCCACCGCATCGGCGACCGCACCAGCCGGGCCCGGGAGGTGGCTGAGGCCATGGAGCTTGTCGGACTGCCCGCCAGGGTGGCCGACCGCCTGCCCAGCGAACTCAGCGGAGGTCAGCAACAGAGGGTCGGCATCGCTCGGGCCATCGTCACCGACCCGGCCGTGCTGGTGTGCGACGAGCCGGTGTCCGCGTTGGACGTGTCGATACAGGCCCAGATCATCAACGTCCTCGACGAACTGCGCGGCGAACTGGACCTGGCCATGCTGTTCATCGCCCACGATCTGTCGGTGGTGCGCCACCTCAGCGACCGGGTTGCGGTGATGTATCTCGGCCAGTTCGTTGAGACGGGCACCTCGTCGCAGGTGTTCAGCGAGCCCCGCCATCCCTACACCCAGGGCCTGATCTCGTCGGTGCCCCGAGCCGACGCCGACAGCGCCGCCCGGCTTCAAACCGCCCGCCGTCTGGTTCTGGGTGAGCTGCCCAGCCTTCTCGATCCGCCGTCGGGATGCCGTTACCGCACCCGCTGCCCGTACGCCACCGAGCAGTGCGCGGCCGAAGAACCGCCCTCGGAGGCGGCGGGTCCGGCCGACGACCCGCACAGCGTGTGGTGCCACCACTGGCGCACGATCGCGGAGTCCGCCCCGGATTCCCAACCGTTCATCACCACTGAGCCGGCCCCTGATCCCCAACCGTTCGCCACCAGTCAGGCCGCCCCGGGTTCTCAACCCTTCGCCACCAGTGAGGAGCAAGCAATATGAGCGATCGCACCGCCATAAGCACGGACGGAGCGCCCACCCCCACCGGCCCGTTCAGCCAGGCCATCCGGGTCGGGAACCTCGTGTTCACCGCCGGCCAGGCCGGCCGCAACCGCGACACCGGCGAGATGGGCGACATCGGCGAGCAGGCCGATTGGGCGCTGCGCAACATCAGCAACATCCTGGCCGCGGCCGACGCCTCGATGGCCGACGTGGTCAAGACCACCGTCTACCTCAGGGAGGGTACCCCTACCGGGCCTCTGAACGAGCAATGGGTCAAGCACTTTCCCGAGCCTCTGCCCGCCCGCTCGTCGGTGTTCGTGGCTCGGCTCAAGAACCCCGAGATGCTCATCGAGGTCGAGGCGGTCGCAGTTGTCTGACCGGACTCGTTCGGCCAGGGCCACCAGCGGCGAGGCGGTCGGGGTTGTCTGACGGCGCGGCTGCGGCCTCCGCGGTGATCAGCGCGGGCTGCCGCGAGGCGGCCGGCGCGGGCGCGGCTGTGCTGGCGTCGGGCGGTAACGCAGTGGACGCAGCCATCGCCGCCTCCGCGGTGCAGTGCGTGCGTGAGCTGCCGTGGTGCGGCCTCGGCGGCGACGCCTTCGCGCTGGTGTCGGACTCCGCCGGCGGGCTGCAGGCACTCAACGGCGCCGGGGCGGTGCCCAAGGCTCTGGCCACCGCATCGATCCCAGGCGGCCTGCTGCCTCGCTTCGGCCCGCTTTCGATCTCCGTTCCGGGTCTGGTGGACGCATGGTGGCGGCTGTCGCAGCGCTACGGATCCCGACTCTTGGCGACCCTGATCGAGCCCGCGGCCGAACTCGCCGACGAGGGCTTCACTCTCGACGAGGCCTTCGCGCGGGCGCTTCACCGGGTCCAGGACGCGGTGGCAGGAGACGATCCGTTCGTGGCGGAGTTCCGTGAGGGCAACGGCTCAGCGGTGGGAGAGCGTTTCCGGCTGCCGGCTCTAGCTCGCACGCTGCGCGAGATCGGTGCTGCTGGGCCTGCGACGTTCTACCGGGGCCGGTTGGCCTCGGAGCTGGTAGCGACGGTGGACCGGCTGGGCGGTCTGCTGTCGGCGGACGACTTTGCCGCGCACTCCTGTGACTTCGCCGCGCCTATGACGGTCAGCTACGGCTCAGCCGGTTTGTCGGTGACGCCGCCGGTGTCGATGGGCTGGGTCCTGGTTCAGCAACTCCTGCTCTATGAACGCCTCGGCGGCCGACTGATCGACGACGAAGCCGACCGGATCGACTTGATGGTGCGCTGCAAGCACGCTGCCTTCTCGGATCTTGCCGGGATGGCGCGCTGGCAGGAGGCCGACGATGTGATGGAGGTGCTGAGCGATGCATCGCTCGACCGCTGGTGTTCGGTCATCGCCGATCAGCGCCGCTCAGCCATGGCGCCACCGGTCGCGGCGGCGGTTCCGGCCGGAGCGGCGGGCACGGACACGACTTGCCTGTCGGTGGTGGACGAGCGCGGTCTGATGGTGACGTTCATCCACAGCCTCTTCAACGAGTTCGGCTCCCGGGTGGTGGTGCCCGGCACAGGAATCGTGCTCAACGACCGCTTGGCCAAGCAGCCTGCCCGAGTTGACGGATCCTCCGAAGCGCACCAGCGCCGGCGCCCCCTGCACACCCTCGTCGGCTACCACCTGGCCCATCGGGGCCGACGGCTGGTGGGAGCCACCCCCGGCGGCCGGGGCCAGGTGCAGACCAACTTCCAGGTGCTGCGGTCCATCATCGACGACAACGCAACCCCGCAGGCCGCGGTAGATCGTCCCCGCTGGCTGTCAGGGGCACCCCGTGTCCCCGACGCCAACGACCTGCTGTTCCTAGAGCCCGGCATCAGTCCCGCGGTCCGAGCCGAACTGGCCCGCCGCGGCCATCGCCTAGCCCCCCAAGACGCCCCCGCGGACCCCGACCTGTTCGGAAGCTGCACCATCACCGGCACCACCTCCCAGTCCGGCCAAGCGTTCGCCGCAGCCGACCACCGCCGATCCGCATCCCTGAGTTCGGTTCACCCACGCGGCAGAACCGGCAACACCTCCGACGCAACTGGCAAGATGGCCCCCCAAGCGGCGGGCCGCGCAACAAAGGAGACTGCATGACTGATGTGATGTCTGCGCCGAAGTTCGGGCCTCGGGCCATCACCTATCCCCACCCGATCAACCACGATTGGTACGACTGGCCGACCTTCTCCGACGCCGAGTTCGAGCGGCGCCACAACTTGGTGCGCGGCTTCATGGCCGAGCGCGACCTCGACTGCCTGCTCGTGGCCGGTGCTGCCCACTTGTGGGATCGGGGCTGGGCCAACGTTCGTTGGATCACCAACTACATGGGCACCATGGAGCTCGACAGCTTCGTGATCTTCCCCGCCGACGGCGAACCCACCCTGGCCATCCTCGGGCTCAACGCCCGCCTGCCCGACCGGGTCACCCGCTCACGCTTCGCTGACGTGCGCGGCGCCCTCAACACCCGCACCATCCTGGTGGACCGACTCGCCGAACTGGACCTGCGGCGGGGCCGGGTGGGCATCATCAACCCCACCCCGTACCTGTCAGTGTCGCGCGACCACTGGAACGCGCTTACCGGCACCTACCCCGACGTCACCTTCGAGGAGTACTCCGACGAGTTCTGGCAGATGCGGCTGGTGCTCTCCGACGAGGAGGTCGCCTGCCTGGAGGAGGCGGCCCGCATCGGCGACGCCACTCAGGTGGCGGTGATGGAGCAGCTGCGCCCCGGCATGACCGAACACGACCTGTTCCGCATCATCTACAGCACTATCGCGGCCGAGCGGGGCGAGATCCCGTGCATGGTGCTGGCTGGCAGCGAATCGATGAGCAACCCCACCAGCGGCTTCCAGCGGCCCCGACCCATCGGGCGCACCATCACCGAGGATGATGTGCTGTTGATGGAGGTCGGTGCCCGCGACGGCCACGGCTATGAGGCCCAGACCGGCAAGGCCATGGTGTTCTCGACACCGCCGCCCGACTACGCCGACCTGCTCGACGTGATGCTCGAGGCCTATCACCGGATAGTGGCCGAACTGAAGCCGGGCTGCACCGCCAAGGAGCTGCGGGCCGCGGGCAGCATCATCAACGAGCGGGGCTACACCATCGTCGCTCCGCTGGTGCATGGCGTGTTCAACCCCATCGACGCCGGTCCGTTCGTGGGCACTTCGCACCGGCCCGACAAGGATGTGGTGCTCGAGCCCAACATGGCGCTGTGCGTGGAGATCCACCCGTGCACCACCGACATCCTCAAGGGCGTGTTCATGGGTGACACCTACGTGATCACCACCGACGGCGCCCGCAACATCAACCACCGTCTGGAACCGAAGGTCTACGAACTGGGGTGATCGCCCATGGCATCCAAACCTGAACTCGAATTTCACATCCCCGACGGGCAGTGGCGGCCCGCGGGTGGCGAAGTGGAGGGCATCGACGAGATGATCCTGTCCACCGAAGGCCACCCCGACGGGGCCTACACCCGGCTGATGCGCTTCGCCCCCGGGGTGGACTCGACGCCCAACGGCGTGCTCACCCACCACTTCTGGGAGGAGGTGTACATCGTGGAGGGCGAGTTCACCGACCTGCGACTCGGTGAGACCTTCACCGCCGGGATGTACGCCTGCCGCCCGCCGGGCATGCCCCACGGCCCGTGGCGCACCGAGACGGGCGTGCTGATGGTCGAGTTCCGCACCGGCGGCTACAACCCGTGACCGCCGGCCGGTGAGGTTGTCCATCGACGGGACGGAGCGGGAGTTCTCGCCCTCCGCCCTGGTCGTGATCGGCTATGCGGGCCGGGACCGGGCCGCGGTCGAGCACCACATCGACGAACTGGCCGCCCTCGGCGTCCCCCGCCCGTCGAGCATCCCGCTGTTCATGGTGTTCCCGCCCTGGCTGATCTCACAGGAGCCGGTGATCGAGGTGGCCGGTTCGCAGACCTCGGGCGAGGCTGAGATTGCGGTGGTGGTCGACGGCGACGAGGCCTTCGTCACGCTCGGATCCGATCACACCGACCGCGCGTTGGAGGCTGTAGACATCGTCGCCTCCAAGGGGGTGTGTCCCAAGCCGGTGGCCACCGACGCCTGGCCGGAGGCGGCACTGGAGGGCCGCTGGGACGACCTGATGCTGCGCAGCCGCATCGACGGAGACGTGGTGTACCAGGACGGGTCGGCCGCCGTCAACCTTCATCCGATGGCGCTGGTGGACGCCATACCGTGGGCCGCCGGAGCGCCGAGGTGCTTCGTGGCCTTCACCGGTACCGTGCCCGTGATCGGCGCGATACGTCCCAGCCGTGACTTCCGGGCCGACCTGCACGGTCCGGGCCTGGCGCCGATCGAGATGAACTACCGGGTGAACACGGTGCCGGATCTGTCTACCTGAGCATCAAGGGACGCATACGACCTGCCAAATCTGGAGTAGCTTGGCTTCGTGCGCCTGCTGGTGCTTCAGCACATCGATTGCGAACATCCCGGTCGTCTGCGTGACTTCCTGCGGGCCGACGGCATCGACTGGACCGCGGTCGAACTCGACGAGGGTGAGCCCATCCCGCCGTTGGAAGATTTCGATGCCATGTGGGTCATGGGCGGCCCGATGGATGTGTGGGACGTCGACGAGCACCCGTGGTTGGTGCCCGAGAAGCACGCCATCCGGCGTTGGGTGCGTGAGCTTCAGCGACCGTTCCTGGGGGTGTGCCTAGGGCATCAACTCCTGGCCGACGCCCTGGGAGGGACGTGCGGGCCGCAGCGCCCACCCGAGATCGGCGTGCTTGCCGTGGAGCTGACGCCGGAGGGCCGATCCGATCCGATCTTCGATCAGATGGCCGGTCAACAGCACGCGCTGCAGTGGCACTCGGTGGCCGTGGCCCAGCCGCCGGAGGACGCGGTGGTGCTGGCCAGTTCCCCGGTGTGCCGGGTGCAGGCCATGCGGGTCGGCCCGTGCGCCTGGTCGATGCAGTACCACGTGGAGGTCGAGGACGACACCGTCCGCAACTGGGGCGAGATCCCCGCCTACCGCCAGGCCTTGGAATCGACTCTCGGCCCCGGCTCAATCGACGCGCTGGCCGCCGAAGCCGACCGCCACATGGACAGCTTCGTGTCCGACGCCCACCACCTATACCGCAACTTCATGGCTGCCGCGTTCTAGCCAACGCCGCCGGATGCACCACAGAGTCCGGCGATGGCTGGAGGTCACGCCCAGCATCGGGACAGCTTCTGGAAAATTGTCGGGCAGGCGGGATTTGAACCCACGACCTCCTCGTCCCGAACGAGGCGCGCTACCAAGCTGCGCCACTGCCCGTGTGCAGCGCCGGAGATGCTAGCCGAGGCCAGGGCCCGAGCGGCCCTCAGGTCGCAGCGAACATGAGCGGGGAACCCGTGCCAGCCACTCAGACCAGTGCGGCTGCTTCGGCGAGGGTGGACGACACCAGGCGGGCCAGGCGCATCGGGTCGATGGGCTTCACCAGCCAGGCATCGGCGTCGCTGTGACGGGCCAGGAACTCGTCGGCGTCGCGGTCGAGCAGCATGATCACCGGGCGCGCCCGCAAACGGCCCATGCCCTCCTCCTGACGGACGGCCAGGCACGCGGCCATCCCTCCCATGTTGCCCACCTGCATGTCGAGCAGCACCAGATCGGGCTCCACCAGTTCGATCGCTTCGAGCGTGTCGGAGCCGCGTCTCACCCGGTGCAGCCGGTGGTCACCACCCAGCGCGGCCTCGCACTGCTGTGCGATCCAGTCGGCGTCGGTAACCAGCAACAGCTCACCCACGGCGCCGATCGTAGCGGTTCACGGCTGCTCCCGATGCCGACTGAAGCGGGCTAGCCTCGGTGCCATGCTGGACATCGAGTCGGTCCGTCGAGACGGCGACGGGAGCGCGGCGCCCTACCAACTGCTCCGTCCCGCCGGCGAACTCGACGCCTACACGGTGGCCCAATTCCGCGAGGCGTTGGCCGAGCACGCCGCCTCGGGGCGCCTGGTGGTCGATCTTTGTGGCGTGCCCTTCATGGACTCTGCCGGCCTCGGCGCGCTCATCGGAGGGATCCGCCGCATTCGTGAGAACGAGGGCCGGGTCGTGGTGTACTGCGACGGCGCCACCCTGCTCCGCCTGCTGCACACGACCGGCTTCGATCGCATCGTGCCCGTCGAGGAGACCCTCGCAGCCGCCGTCGGTGCGCTCGACCGCGAGCCCGGCATCTAGGGCCGGCTGCACCCTTCTTCTTGCCTCGTCGGTTGAGATTGCGGCGCCCTAACAGGCTCATCCGCCGGGTCGCGGCCGCCGTGGCGGTAGTGCTGGGCTCGGTGTTGGCATTGAGCGTGCCCGGTTCGGCGACAGCCGCCGGAAGCGCTGATCCTGTAGCGGCTGCGGAGTCCACGCAGCCCGATGTGGTCGATGTCGTCGAAGTCTCGGGCTACCTCGATCCGATCATGGCCGACTTCATCGAGCGGTCCATCGACAAGGCTGAGGCCGACGGCTCGCTCGCCCTGGTGCTGCAGGTGAACAGCGCCCGGGCCACCGTCGACGACGAGCGGCTGCTGGAGCTGGCCGATCGCATCCGCGGCTCCGACGTGCCCGTCACCATGTGGGTGGGGCCGTCAGGCGCGGTGGCCGCGGGCCGAGTGGGTCAGCTGGCCGGCCTGGTGGGCGACCTGGCGCTGGCCCCCGGATCCGAACTGGGCGATCTCGGCGCGCGAGCTCTTCCGGCCGAGCAGCTGACCGAACCATTCGTGCAGGCATACCCCCGTTTGCAGTCCCAGAAGGTCTCCTTCTCCGAAGCCATTGAGCTGGGGCTGGCCCGGGAGGCCCCCACCCTGCCGTTCTTCGTGCTGGACCTGCCCGGCTTCGAGACCGAGATCGACGATTCCGGCGACGAGCCGGTGCGGGTCCCGGTTAGCCGGGTCCGCTTCGCCAAGCTCGCGCTGCTCGATCAGTTCATGCATGTCGCGGCCAGCCCCGCGGTCGCCTACCTGCTGTTGTTGGCGGGTGCCGGTCTGCTCATCTTCGAGCTGTACACCGCGGGGGTGGGCATCGCGGGCGCGCTCGGCGCGGTCACCTTCCTGCTCGGCTGCTACGGCCTGACCGCCCTGCCGGCGCGGTGGTGGGCGGTGGCGCTGCTGATGGTGGCCATGTTCGGATACGCGGTGGACATTCAGATCGGTGTGCCCAGGGCCTGGACCGTGATCGCCACGGCGTGCCTCGTGGTGGGATCGCTCACGCTGTTCAGCGGGTTGATGCTGTCGTGGGTCACCTTGCTGGCCGGGATCGTCGGAGTGTTCGCCGGCATGGTGGCCGGGATGCCCGCCATGGTGCGAACCCGCTTCGGCACGCCCACGATCGGGCGCGACTGGATGATCGGCGCTATCGGCGTCGCCCGTGACGCGGTGGACCCCGAGGGCGTGGTGGTCATCGACGGTGCCCCCTGGAGGGCTCGAACCCAGCGGGCCACGCCCGTCGCTGAGGGCGACTCCGTGCGGGTGATGGCGTTGCAAGGCTTGATCCTCACGGTGGAGCCCGCCGACGAGTCGGCCGAGGCAGACACGTCCGGCAACGGCTGACGGTTCGGGCGCGGCAGCCTCGCCGCCGCCCAGGTTCGCCGGGATTCTCCCAAAACCTGCTGAGCGGCTTTGTATCCGGTTGCAGGCGTGTGGTAGTTCGTCAGGCGGGAGGAGAGTGCCGTTATGAGGGTTGCTTCGCAAGAACGGGTCGAGTGGCAGATGCGAGCTGCTTGCCGGGGACCACACGCCTCGGTGTTCTTCCCGCCCCCGAGCGTGGAGAAGCGCGACGAGAAGCGGCGACGCGAGCTGCGGGCCAAAGACATCTGCGCCTCCTGCTCGGTGCAGCCCGACTGTTTGCAGTACGCGCTGGACATACGCGAACAGCACGGCATCTGGGGAGGCCTCAACGAGATCGAGAGGCGCGATCTCCTGCTGCGCATGGCCTGAAGCCGACCGACCGGCCGGCCTTCTTGCTGAAGACCTGTATCTGAAGACCTATATCTGAGGCAGCCGGGGTCCCGCGATCCGCACGTCCTCTCGCCGGCGGGTCACGCCGGTGCTGTCGAGGTGGGCCAGCAGTGCCAGGGTGTACTTGCGGGTGGTCCCCCAGGCGTCGCGGACTTCGGCCACGGTCACCCCTTCGGGCTGGTCGGCCAGCAGCCGGGCGACCACCTCCGCAGCTTGGGTGATGGCAGCTGCCGCGAAGTGGATGCCGCCGCTCTCGACGAGGCGGCCTTGCTGCACCAGCAGGCGGAGCTCATCGCTTCGCACACCGCTGGATGCCGGCGGCGCGAACGGGGACGCCTCGGCCGCCTTTACGAACGCATGGTCGGCTAGGGGGTCTCCGCCACCGGCAGGGCGGATCCGTCCATCGGTGGAGTCCAGGCCCTCGATTGTGTCGACCACGGCTCGCTCGAAGTCGTCGAGGGTGGCCAGGTCCAGACCCAACGCCCCGGCGGCCTCCACCGCCTCGGTGAGCCGATGGGTGGTCTCGGCCAGGTGCTCGGGCGCGACCGCCCATCGGCCCACGTCAGGCGGGCGGGCGGTCCCGGTCAGCTTCTCCAGATGAGCGGCGTCGATGCGGCCCCGCTCCGCGATGATCCGCTCAACCGAGCGGTCGGGACGGGCTCGGGCCGCGGCAAGCACCGGCTCCACATCGAGGATCTCACCGCCTCCGACCGTCTCTGAGCGTCCCGACTCGCGCAGGATGAAGCGGTCGCCCATGCACAGCGGCAACCGCTGCGACAGGTGCAGGCGCACCAATCCGCTCGCTCCCGGATCGATGGCCGACGGCCCCAGCACCCGCAGCCGCACCGGATGCTCGCCCGACCCGATGTAGGCCACGTAGGCGCCTCTGCGGGTCACCGGATGGTCGAGTGAAGCCAGCACCGACAGCTCGGCATCGACGGTGCCGGCTGGGTGCCATTGCTCGGCTCGCACCAGTGCGTCGCCCCGAGCCACATCGCGGTGGCCTGCACCGGCGACGTTCACGGCCACCCGGTTGCCCGGGCTGATCTGCTTGCAGCGCCGGTGCAGGCTCTGGAGGGCTCGCACCCGCACGGCGTGCCCGGCCGGAAGCAGCGTGAGGGTGTCGTCATCGGTGAGCCCACCGCCGGTCAGCGTGCCGGTTACCACCGTGCCCGAGCCCTTGATGGGGAAGGCCCGATCCACCCAGAGTCTCGGTCGGCTGCGGTCGGCTGCGGTGGGAGTTGCGGCCAGCAGGCCGTCCAACTCGGCCACAAGATCGTCGATGCCGGTTCCGGTCACCGCGTCGGTGGGCACGATGGGGGCATCGGCGAGGAACGTGCCCTCGACGTGCTCGGCCACGTCGAGGCGGGCCAGTTCCACCAGATCCTCGTCGGCCTCGTCGGCTTTGGTGAGCGCCACCATCCCGTGACGCAGGCCGAGGAGTTGCAGGATTCGCAGATGCTCCTCGGACTGCGGCTTCCACCCCTCGGTCGCGTCCACCACGAACACGCACGCATCCACCCCGCTCACCCCGGCCAGCATGTTCTTGAGGAAGCGGACATGGCCGGGCACGTCGATGAAGGCGATCTGGCGTCCCGACGGCATCGGCATCGACGCGAAGCCCAGATCGATGGTGAGGCCGCGTTCCTTCTCCTCGGCCAGCCGGTCGGGGTCGGTGCCGGTGAGAGCCCGCACCAGCGTGCTCTTGCCGTGGTCTACGTGGCCGGCGGTGGCGACTACGTGCATCCGGTGGTCGGGCTGTCAGCCGGGCGGTCCGGCGATCCGGCGCAGGGCCGCGGCCACTTCGGCGTCGTCTTCGGGATGGACGGTGCGAAGGTCGACGATGGTTGCACCGTCGGCGACCCGGGCGATGATCGGTCGGGGCAGCGACCGGAGCTGGTCGGTGTGGTCACCGGTCACGGCCACGCCCACCGACTCGATCTCGACGGTGGGCAGGGTGCCGCCTCCGGGCGTGGCCGCGGTGGTCACATCCTTCAGGCCGTCGTAGACGCTGAGCCGTTGCCGAAGCTGGCGGGGGGTGAGCGCGGCCATGCGCCAGAAGTCGATGGCATCACCGTCGTTGCGCAGGTAGGCCATAGCGACGTGTTGCAGCGCGGCCAGCACCAGCGAGCCGGGTCGCAGCGCCCGAGCCAACCGGTGCCGGCGGCAGGCCTCGACCAGATCGGCCCGACCGGCGATCACGCCGGCCTGAGGTCCCCCGAGGAGCTTGTCGCCGGAGAAGGTCACCAGAGCCGCGCCGGCCTCCAGGGTCTGGCGAGCCGCCGGCTCGGAGTCCAGCCAGGGTGGCGGCCCGCCGTTGAGCCAACCGCAACGGCTGTCGAGCAGCCCCGAGCCGATATCGGCCACCAGCGGCGGGCCGAGGCCGGCCAACTCGGCCGTGCGGGGCGCCTCGGTGTATCCCACCACCCGGAAGTTCGACTGGTGGACCTGCACCACCACCGCCACATCGTTTTCGGGGTGGCTCACCGCCGCCGCAAAGTCAGCTTGGCGGGTGCGGTTGGTGGTGCCGACCTCCACGAGCCGGGCCCCCGACCACGCCATCACGTCGGGCACCCGGAAGCCGCCCCCGATCTCCACCAACTCGCCCCGAGACACCAACGCGTCGCGGCCTTCGGCCAGCGCGGCCAGCACCAGCATGACCGCGGCTGCACAGTTGTTCACGACCATGGCGGCCTCGGCCCCGCAGGCTCGGGCCAACAGCGCGGCCGCTCCGGCTTGGCGGTCGCCGCGCCCGCCGGTGACGAGATCCAGCTCAAGGTTCGAGTAGTGGGCGCTCTGCGTCCAGGCCAGCGGTGCCCGGCCCAGGTTGGTGTGCAGCAGCACGCCGGTGCCGTTGATCACCGGCGCCAGCAACTGCCGCTGGATTCTTCGGGCTCGTTCGGCGGCCGATTCGGGGTCGCCGGCCGCGATCGCGGCCCGGGCTGCGTCCACCAGCAGCGGCTGGGGCAGGTCGATTCCGACCAGCGAGCGGGCCAGCCGGTCGACTGAGGGCGGACGGTCCTGGGGCGCCATGTCGCTGACAGGCTACGCAGGCGGCCCGTGCCGGCAAGAGGCGGCGCGTCCAGTCGGCTGCTCCGAGGCCGGGCGCAGGCTCGTACGCTGGAGCCGTGTTCGTGGTGCTGCTCGTCGCGCTGCTCTGTGTGCCGCTGCTGGAGCTGTACGTGATCATCCAGGTCGCCGGAGGGGTCGGCACCGGCCAGACCATCGTGTTGCTGATCGTGGTGTCGGTGGTGGGCGCCTGGATGGTGCGCCGCTCAGGGATCGGGGTGCTCAACCAGATCCAAGAACGCCTGAGCCGCGGCGAACTGCCCGCGGCGCAACTCGTGGATGGGCTGCTGATACTGCTGGCAGGCGCATTGATGCTCACGCCGGGCTTCATCACCGACGCGGTCGGGCTGCTGTTGCTGTTCCTGCCCACCCGGGTGCTGGTGAGGTCGCTGCTGATGCGCCACTTCGCCAAGCGGATCACTGTCGGAGGATGGATGGGCGCGCCGGGCGGTCGGGGCGGTTTCGGGTTCGGCTATACCTCGGGTGAGCGCGGTCGAGGCGCAGGGCCATCCGGGTTCGGCACAGGCCCAGGAGATGTCCGCGATGTGGACGACGTTCGAGAGATCGACGACAGCCGAGGTGGCAGGAATGAAGATTGATGCTGATGTGACCGCGGTGGTGGATGAAGTGCTCACCACCACCCGCTCCGTGCGACGGCGCCTCGACCTTGAGCGTGATGTCGACGACGAGATCATCCTGGACTGCATCGACATCGCCGAGCAGGCCCCGACGGGGGGCAACCAGACAAGCCGGCGATGGCTCATCGTGCGCGACCCCGAGCTCAAGCAGCGCCTGGCCGACCTGTACCGAGGGGTTATCGGCAACCGCTTGATCGAGGTCCGCGACCGGTTGGCCGGCACCGGCGACCCGCGTGAGCGGGCCATGCTCTCGGGAGCCCACCTGGCCGAGCATCTGGGCGAGGTGCCCGCCATCGTCATCCCGGTGATCCTCGGCCGTCACGACGGCAGCGGCCGTCCGGGCCTGTTCGACTCGGTGATTCAGAGCGGCTGGAGCTTCTGTCTGGCGTTGCGGGCCCGGGGGCTGGGCACCGCCTGGA
>JAJDZO010000299.1 GCA_022824605.1 Acidimicrobiia bacterium | reverse complement strand
CGGCTCGCGGCCCGAGAGATCGCCTACTTCGACGGCTACGCCCGCACCTACGAACGAGGCCCCAGCGATCCGGTGCGGCTGGCCGATGGTCCCGGCACCGTCGTGGAGGCCGACATCGGGGCCAAGCCGGCCGAAGTGTGGGCCGAAGTCACCGACATCAACCTTCCGGCCCGGTTCTCAGAGGAGTTCCAGGGCGCCGAATGGGCCGACGGCTGCGACGGCGCTGCGCTGGGCGCATGCTTCGTGGGACGCAACCAGCACCCGGCCCGCGGCGAATGGGAAGCCGAGTGCTTCGTGGACGTGTTCAAGGAACCGGCGGCGTTCGGCTGGTGCACGAGCGACATCAGCAACCCTGGAGCTCGATGGCGCTTCGAGCTTGAGCCCCTGGTCGGTGGCAGCACCCGGCTGCGCTTCCGGTGTCTGCTCGGTCCGGGGCCGTCCGGGCTCGATGACATCATCTCGGCCCGGCCCGACCTGGAGCCCCGGGTGATCGCCCGTCGCATCGAGGAGCACCGGGCCAACATGGCGCGAGTGGTCGAGGGGATCAAGGCCCACATCGAAGCCACCGGCTCAACCGTGGATGAGATGACCTGACAACCGAACGGTCAGGCGTCCGCAAGGGTGTGCGGCCGGTGGTTGCTGTCCTGACATACTTGGATCTGGTGCGACATGGCAAATGACGGAGGTTCGCGGACCGCGATGACGATTCCGCTCGCGTTGGCAGTGGCCCGGCGGGCTCTGGTGGTGGCCGTGGTGGCTGTGCTGGTCGCCATTGCGGCCCTGGTGGCTGCGCTGGTGAGCGGCTCCGACGGCGATCCCACCGCCGCGTCTGCCGATTCGCAGGCACAGGACGACCTGACGGCCGCCGCCGAGAGGGTCACAGAAGCGGCGGCTCTGGCCGAGGCCGCGGCCGCCCGGGCCGAAGAAACGGTCGCCGCCGCCAGCGTCGCCGCGGCAAGCGCCGAACAGGCGGCCGTCACCGCGCAGGAGGCGGCCACCCAGGCCCAGGAGGCCGCCGGCATGGCCTTCCAGGCCTCCGTCGAGGCCGACATGGCCGCAAACAACGCCACGGCGGACGACACCCCCGGCGATGCTGAGAACCAGACCGGCACCGACGACCCTGGTGGTACCTCCGCCGACGATGCGGTCTCATCTGAGCCGGAATCCGACGACACACAAGGCGCGGCCACTCCCGACCCCGGCTCCGAAGGCACCGACACTCCAGACACCGACACCCCTGATACGGGCACCGAGAATGACGAGCCCGATTCGACGACCGAGGACCCATCGGGGCAAGCACCGCAGGATCCGGTGGTGGACCTACCGGGTGAGGCCTACGAGTTCGGCCCGCCCGCGGGCGCGGGTCTTGCCGTGGTCGGCGTGTCCCACAACAGCTTCCTGAACGTGCGCGACGTGCCCAACGGACAGATCGTCGCCCGGCTCGACAACGTGATCAACGTCGGCAGCGAGCCGGTGGTCTACGCCCGACGCCCCGATTCCGACGCGCTGATCGCCACCCTCGACCTGAACCGGGGCGTGATCGCCACCGGCAACACCCGCCAGCTGCCCACCACGATCTGGTACGAGATCCGCATGGGTGAGGCGTTCGGATGGTCGAGCAGCTCCTTCTTGGCGCCGTTGGGCGCAACCACCGACTCGACCGCCGAGATCGTGGCCGTCATGGGCGACACGCCCACCGCTCCGTCGCTGGAAGAGTTGGGCCTGGTCGTGGCGGCAGCCGCCGGATCCGACGATCCGCCGTCCCGCATCGTTGTGTCGGGCGCCCCGGTCCTTGGTGATCTCGCCGAAGTCACGCTCGATGTGCTGGGTCTTCCCGACGACTCCGTCCGCGGGTACCGCCTGCAGGTCTTTGCCCAACAGGATCCCGACTCCGGCGCGTTCGTGCTAAAGACGGTCGAAAGCACCACGATCTGCGACAGCCACCGAGGCGTAAGCGAAGAAGGCCTCTGCAACTAGCCGGGCCGCCTCTGGCTCGGTTCAGGCTTCGGCGACTTCGGTGGCGTCGAGGGCAGCTACCGCGGCGTCGAGCATGCGGGCGCTGCAGCCGGCCATCTCCACCGGTGGCACATGCTGCGATGACAGGGCCCGGGCCACCGACTTGAGGGCCTCGGCGGCCGCGCCGTCGCCCAGCGCAGCCGGCTCGCCCCGGTCGGCGCCGTCGGCCACCGCCGCTTCGAGGGGAATGCGGCCCAGCAGCGGCACCCCGACCTCGGTGGCGAGCGCTTCGCCACCTCCCGATCCGAACACCGCTTGGTGCTCACCGTCAGCAGTGGCCAGGTAGCTCATGTTCTCGATCACGCCCACGATCCGCAAGTAGTTCTTGCGTCCCATGTCGACCACCCTGGCCGCCACCTTCTGAGCGGCCACCGCGGGGGTGGTCACAATGATCATCTCGGCCCTCGGCAGCATCTTGGCCAGCCCCATCTGCACGTCACCGGTGCCCGGCGGCATGTCGATCACCAGATAGTCGAGGTCGTGGCCCCAGCGGACATCCTCGCAGAAGTGCTGCACGGCCCGGTTGAGCATAAGCCCCCGCCACATCAGGGCCGAGTCCTCCCGCTCGACCAGGTGCCCCATCGACACCACTTCGAGCCGTCCATCGCCGATGGTTCGGGTCAGCGGCACGATCTTGCCGTCGAGCGAGCGGAGATCGCCGTCGACGCCCAGCATCCGAGGCACCGAATAGCCCCAGATGTCGGCGTCCATAACGCCGACGTTGAAGCCCTGCGCGGCCAGGGCCGCGGCCAGGTTGGTGCTGATCGTCGACTTGCCCACGCCGCCTTTGCCGCTGGCCACCATCAGGATCTTGGTTGTGGGTCCGATGGCGGTGTCGGGCGCACGCTGCGACACGTTGAAGCGGGCCTTGGCCATGGCCGCGGTCTTCTCCTCCGCGGTGAGTTCGGCCCAGACGATGCGCACCTTGGCAACGCCGGGGAGCGACTCCAGCCGAGCCTTCACGTCGCGTTGGATCTGGGCTCGCAGCGGGCAGCCCGAAGTGGTCAGCGCGATCTCGACTCGCACCTGCCCGTCGTCGGACACCTGCGCGCCCCGAGCCATGCCCAACTCCACCAGGTTGCTGCCCAGTTCAGGATCGACCACCCCACGCATGAGATCCATCACGGCCTCGGCCGTCGGCGCGGTCGCGGTCACCCCCCGATGCTACCGGCGGAGCCTGCACCGCCGATCCGCCTAGTGGCCGTATCAGTAGCCTCGGGCGGTGCCGGCCGCTAGGTTGTTGTCACCACCGCAGTTGCCCCTCGACCACGGAGAAGTCGTTGTGATAACCCTCACCGACCAGGCATCCGACAAGGTTTGCGAACTCATCGAAGCCGAGAACGAAGAGGGCCTGGCGTTGCGGGTAGCGGTGCGGCCCGGAGGCTGCTCGGGCTTCTCATACGAGATGTACTTCGACACCGACGTGGCCGACAGCGACACCACCGCCACATTCGGCGCCGTTCGGGTGGTGGTGGACCCGTCATCGGCGATGCTGCTCGAAGGGGCCACGCTGGACTACTCCGACAGCCTGCAGTCGGCGGGGTTCTCGATCGACAACCCCAACGCTCAGCGAACCTGCGGCTGCGGCCAGAGCTTCAGCTAGCGCTCATCCTTCCGGCGCGGGCCGGGGCGTTCCCGCGGCCGGCGCCTGGCGCGCCTCGATTTGATCTGCGGTTCAATGGCT
>JAJDZO010000126.1 GCA_022824605.1 Acidimicrobiia bacterium | reverse complement strand
GGCGGCTCCTCCCTGTCTAGACGGTGACCGACGCGCCTCACGCAAGGGTCTGATCGGACTATACCCGATGGCCCTACCGGACAACCGGGCGTGAGTGATCGCGGCGGGCTCCGGTGCTGAGTCGGCTGCGGATGCGGCACCGTCGCCGCTAGAGACGAGCGAGGCAAAACGCGCAGCGTTGACTCCGAGAGCCAAATCTTGGATAATGGATGCGCCAAGAGCATCAGCTCGCGGAAGTGAAGCCCGGTACCTCTCCGGACGGTGAGTGGCCGGGCTTTCACGCGTCTAGCGGCGCTTGTCAACATCTCGGACGTGGTCGATCAGCAACTCGGCTCTCGATCGCCATTGTTGACCCGCGCCATAGGCCCAGGCCACAGCATCTGACACCCACAGCAACGGCTCGTCCCGTGCCCGAAGATGACCGTACGCCAGATCCACCGGCGCGGCGCCTCGTCGAACCGCTGCCGCTATCAGGCGACGCTCCCGTTTGTCTTGGCTGGCTTCTCTGCACTCGATGACCAGTCGCTGGCCTCCGAGGTCGAGCAGGTCCACCAAGAGAGCGTCCATGGCCCTTTGGCGAGCGATGGGCTGCTTCTTGGCTGATGTGTACAGCCTGGTCCGCACTGGGAGTTCCTGTATTGCGTCCAGCAAGAACCGCCGCCGTTGCAGGGCGACCCAGACTGCATGGCCGCCACAGATCGGTACATGCCACAGGCATCTGACAGGTTTCCCCACTACCTGCGGCGATATCGGCGAGACGGAAACATGGCGAATCATGGAATGTGCTGATAGATCGCTACCATCGACGATATATGTCTCGAGGTAGCCCCATGGGCATCAAGACCCGCGAAGAAATCCTGCGCCAGGCCATCGAGTTGCGCCGCAAGCAGGGCGCCCGAGCAGATGCCCCTCTGCGCGGCTCCACTGCGATCCTTGGCGGGTTCCTCACCATTGCGACCATCGTCAACACACTGCTCGTCGCCCCTGCTCTGCAGGCTGACGCCACCCAGCTCACCGCAGGTATCGTCATCGCCCTAGCAGTCACTCTGGCCAGCGGATTGTGCTGGTTCGTGATCCAGGCCCGGCCGATGGGCTGGTACGAAGGTCCAGATATCGACCAGTTGAGGCCGAACGACGAACACGGCGCCCTGCTCGACCACCTCGTCGAGACCCTCATGATCCACTACCGCCTCAACGAGGCCGCCATCCGCCGGCTGCGGGGCTGGCTCGGCCTTCAAGCCCTTATCACCTTCGCCGGCATCTGCGTTCTCATCGGAGCCGTGCTCGCACTAGGGTGAGCCCATGACCAACGCGGAGGCATCCGAGAACCCGCCCGACCTCAACGACGAGCTAGCGAAGCACCCCAGCATCCTCGTCCACCGCGGGATCCTGCCCGAGTCATGGTTCCCCAAGTGGCTGGACCGCATACTTCAGGCCCGCAGCAAGCGCAGGCACGCGACCGCCGAACACCCACACAGCCCGGCAATCGGTGATGAAGCTCCGAGTCGACAAGGAGGCCGACGCCCTGTACCTCCTCGACAGCTCCGACATCGTCGAGTCTGTTGAGGTCGCCGCGGGCGTCGTTCTGGACTACAACGACGACGAGGAGGAGGTCGTCGGCGTCGCCGAACGTCGACGCCCCGGCCCTGCAGTTCGAGGCCGTTGAGGTGACCGGACTGCACGGACTCACCATGCTCGGGCGGAGTTGCCGGAGCACAGTTCTGCGCACACGGACGCAAGATGCCCAGATGGCCGCTCCCTACGACCCGGTCGCCAAATGAGGCTTCCCTACCCTCGTTACCACGACTCCGATGTGGAGTGGCTTGGCGAGATCCCCGACCACTGGGAGGTCAGACAGCTTGGGCGCATCGGTTCGTTCTTCAAGGGCGGCGGAGGCACCAAGGAAGACGAGACCGACGACGGCGTGCCCTGTGTTCGCTACGGAGCCCTCTACACCCAGCACGAGTACCTGATCAGACACACCCGAGCCCACATCGCCGAGAACACCACTACCAACGACAGGGGCCCCGGGGGCTGTGGGTGGTTGATGACAGCTTGTGTGGACATCATGGCTTCGTGATCGATGCTGGCCCTCCTGAAGACGACTGGAGTGCTTGGGCGGGACCGGATAGCGATGGAGAATTGTGGTGGACGCCTGAGCGAGCCGCGCTGGTCCGTTGGCTCAACAGATGCGCGCCAGCTCTCGTGCCTCTCTATGTGGGGGCTCTCCGGCTGGCCGTGCTGGACAGTTTTCCCGGTCGGGTGCACTTCATCGCTCACGCGATTCGTGAGATCTGCAACCGTCTTCCCGGTGCGCTCGGTCCCGAAGTCAAGCCCCGAGGCGCGGGTTATGAGCCGCTCACCGACAAGATCCACGATCAATGGGTCGCCGAGGGACTCCGCGAGGACGGAACGCTGCGGTTGTCGGACGAATCCGCGCCGTCTGCGTCGGGTCCCCGACGCCACGAGGTGTCCGTCGAGTTGCTGGAGTCGGTGGGGAGGCTGATAGCGGACCACAACAACGCCAAAGCGAACCGACTGGCCCGCGAGGAGGCCAGCTTCAGTGACTTGACCAACCTGGGCACCACGCCGTCATTCGCACGCAAGGTCTGGCAGAAGCGCAAACGCGACGCTCACAAGTTCGCGCACGCGGCGGACTACCCGCGGCCCCCAGAGAGCGACCAGGAGTGGGTGGAGAGATTCTGTGAACTCGAGCGAGACCTGATAGCCATCTCCAGACCCGCGCAGGACAATCTGGATGAACTCGACGAACTGCTGGCTGAGGCGAACCGACGATGAACGACTGGACTGCACCATCTGACTCCGCGCTCGCGCGTGTCGCGGCGCTGGCGGCTCGTGGCGAGAATCGGGAGTACTTCTTTGAGCACCTGGAGAACCCCATGTGGGTTCCTGCATTGGCGGGTGAGGGCGTGTTCGACGATCCGCCAGGTCTGGTGGAGGCTGACGAGCCTGGGTATGTGCGGTTCCCGTCGTGGCCCGAGGGCGGCTACCTCGCTCGGATGGCGCCCGCTGTCCCGGACACGGTCGCGGCGGTGCTGGAGAAGTCGCGGCCGTCACCCAACCCGAGAGTGACAGCCATTCTGCTTGAGTGCGTGCTAGCCCTCCCCACCGAACAGTTCCGGAGACTCGCGGCGAAGGCCGTTGAATGGATCGCTGACCCCGCAGCTGCAGGGTTCATCGAGCATTTTGACGACCAGGCCGCATCGGTTGTTGCTCGCCTCGTGCGCGACGGCAAGGTCAAACAGGGTCTGGCCGCCGCGGAGGCGCTGTTGAGGCTGGAACGCCGCTCAAGGCCATCCAGCGCCTCCGAAGACGACAAGATCCCGGCGCTGTCCGAGCCAGTCGGGCGTCTCAAGGACTTCGAGTACGACCGGACTATCACGAAGATCTTGCCGGATCTCGTCGACTCTGCCGGCCTAGACGGGCTGGAGCTGTTCTCGTCGCTGCTCTCAGTCGCAGTCGATTACTCCCGCAGCCGGGGCGAGCCTCCCGATGCCGATGCCTACTCCTGGATCTGGAGACCGGCCATAGAAGACCGCCGTCAGAACACCGATCGCGGTGTCCGTTGTGTGCTCGTGACCGCCGTGCGCGACGCCGCCGTTCGCCTCGCCCAACTCTGCGAAGAGAACCTCCACAGTGTGGTGCGGCTGCTCGAATCTGGGACGTCTCTGCATCGCCGTATCGCTCTGCATGTCCTCACTGTCGTTCCGGGCGGCGCCGAACTCGCGGTCGAGCGCATCGCCGACAGGGGCATCTTCGACGACTACGGCCTCAAGCCCGAGTACGCAGCGCTGCTTCGATCCCGATTCGGTGAAGCACCCCCCGAAGTACAGAGGACATTCCTGGGCTGGGTGTTTACCGGTCCCGAACTCGGCGACTTCCAGCCTGAAGACCCGGTCGGCTACACCGAGTTCTGGATGCGCGACTGGCTGAGCTTTGTCGCTGGGTATCTCTCGGGCGACGACGCCAAGAGGTATCGA
>JAJDZO010000262.1 GCA_022824605.1 Acidimicrobiia bacterium | reverse complement strand
TCGCCTGCGGTTCAGTTCACCAGCGCAACGGCACCAGGCGCACCCTGACCCGGCGCTCGCCGATGTAGCCGTCGGGATCCACGTAGTCCTCGTCCACCCGTACGCCGAAGTGCAGCCTGTCCCCCGCGACGGCGATCACCTGGCCCCGGTCGACGCGGGCGCCGACCCGCACGCTGATGCGATGCAGGTGCGAGTACGAGCTTCTTATGTGGGCGCCGTGGTCGATGGTCACGTACAGAGCCCCGGCAACCGCACCGGCGAAGGTCACCGTTCCGGGCGCCGCGGCCCTCACCGGGTCGCCGGTGTCGGTGTCGTACTCGATTCCCCGGTTTCCTGCGCCGTAAGGCCCGTCGGGCATACGGAACGGATCCACCACGGGAGCATCCACCGGCGGCCGCATCACCGGCCGCTCATCGCTGTGCGACGCACCGGCTGTGGGGGCCAGCGTGACCGCGGCCACCGTCATCGCCGCGGCAGAGGCGCCTAGCAGCCGAGCGACCCGCCGTCGCCACCCTCCCAGAATCTTGCAGAAGACACATGGACAGAAATACCGACACCGCACGGCTGGACTCCCCGTTTCGTGATCACATAGGGGAAGCCCAACGCAGACATCTGCGCCCGCGGCAGTCGCTTCACCAAGACCAAACCGCCGGACCGCCGACCCTACCGGGCGAGCACAGGTATTCCAGACGCGCCGAATCAACAGACTTCAGCCCGTGGCAGACCATCAGATCCGAGACCGCTCTCCGTCAGACGGGACCACCAGCGTGGCGCGGCCGCCCTTTCCGGTGTTCGACACCTGCGGACTCGGCCCGGCTAATCGCATTTGACGCCGCATAGGGGCTCTCGAGAGAGCCCCTGTGAGCCGGGGCCGTGACGGCGGGTCGAATCGCGTCAGGCGGCGAACTAGCCGGGGGCGCTGCTGGACGGCTCCTTGCCGGTCATCTCCCAGATGCGCCGCAACTCGATCCGCTCGTTCGCCCCGGGCAGGTCCGGGCACTTCGTCGGCGAGGTCAGCACCTTGTTGACCGCCGCCGTAAAGGCAGCGCCGAAATCAGCGTCCTTACACTCATTCACGACCCGCGTAACCCTGACGCCCGGCACGGAGTGGACATCCTCGATCGCGGTCCTCACCGCCGCACAGTAGGAACCGGCCTCACGGGTGAAGCCCAGACAATCGCCACCTAGGAAGCGACCCATCAGCGCGTCATCGCATCCGGCCTCATATAGGGCGTCGAACACCTCGTCGTCGAGAACGCTCCGACCGCTCGTCTCGAGTGTGAAGTCGTATTTGGATCTGGTCATTCGCTCTGCTCCAATTCCGATCGTGCCACATCTTGCTCGCACTTGCGAAGCGCCCGGCGAAGTCGATTCGCGTGATCTCCCTCACTCCTAGGCGTACTGAGGATGCGCTGCACGCACCTCGACATCCCTGCCGCGTCGCCGCGGTGCTGGTACGGGCACATCGCGGTCCCCCACCCGTGGGCGCTGCCACCGGCGGCAACCTCGATCGTCCAACCCGCCGCCCTCAGTTGCTTGAGTGCTTTGCGCACCTCCTTCTTGGGATGAACGCCCCTTGCCATGAGTCTGCTCCTTTCCGCTTGCAGCGTGAGGAGCCATCCCGGCGAGGCTCAAGGCAAGGATTATCCTGCTAATTTTGATCTACGTCTTGAAAGTACATTACATCCATCACATTACATTCATCAATGCAGGGCGATAGCCGCATACGAGCCCATAATCCCCGACGGCGGATACGGGGCAGGGCCGGTTCAGGTGTCTAGGGGCTTACCGGTGTGGATGTCGGTGGCTGCTAGCGCGGACCGCAGCTTGGACAGCATGGCTTGCAGTTCGTCGCAGTCGCCGCCGGCTTCGGAGATAGTGGCGGCGGTGAGGTCGCCCATATCGCAGGCGAGGCGAGCCAGCGCAGCGGCCTGATGGTCGGCCTCGGCGTGCTCCTTGTCAGCGTCGTCGACGTAGGTTCCCTTGATCCGCCACGCCGACACCTCGGCTTGGCTCAGACCGTGGCGGTCCGCCAGCTTGTCGAGGGCGCGGGCCACCGGGTCGTCGCCGAGCTGGTCGATGAGCAATGACAGCTGGTGGGTGCGGGTCGGATGCGCTCCGCCCAGCGCGACATGGGCCTTGGCCAGGCTCTCGACAGCCATCGCCGACGCGTAGCAGATCCTTCGTAGCCGGGCGAAGCGCATCAGGGTCTCGCCCATGATCTCGTCCACCGTAGGCCGCAGGTCGGTCAGCAGTCCGGCCAGATGCACAGCCGCCTCGTGGGCTCTTGTCTGTGCTTCGGAGAGGTTGCTCACGGGCCGCCCGATCTCCTTGTCCCAGTGGACTTCGGCTACAGGCGACCGGTCGACGAGCATCCTCGCCCCGGCTGCGATTTTGGCCTCGAACGAAGCGGACACCGACTCGGTGCGCCATCTCCATTCGGGCCGGTCGGTGACGGTAACGTCCACCGAGCGGTTGGCAACCCCCTCCGCGGCTTCCCGCAGAGTCCGCTTCAGGTCGTGGCGCTGCGAGTAATCGCCGAGGTCGTCGAACACGGCCACGAGGTCGATGTCGCTGTAGGGCGTGGCCTCACCCCGCGCCACCGAACCGAACACCAGCACCTGAGCGGCCCCGGCCTTCGCCAGTGCGTCCGCGGCCGCCTGCGCGTCGGCCAGAGTCGGTGCTTCACGGACAGCAGTCACGGGTGGCGGCACACATCAAGGCTACGCCACCCCGCATCGGGGTCGAAGTGTCCGCACCACAGACAAGCGACCGGCGCGGCGACCTGCTCAGGTCCGAGAACCTGCCAGCTGGAGCGAACCGCCGAATTCCGCGGACGTAGCTGCGTGTGTCGGGTTAGAGGCGGGCGCGGGCGGTGCGGAGGCGGCGGAGGGTCTCGTCGCGGCCGAGTAGGCGCATCGGTCCCCACAGGGGCAGGCCGGCGCCGCGGCCCGTCAGCGCCACCCGCACCGGCGGCTGGGACCGCACCCGCACGCCGAGGCTCTCGGTGAGCTCGTCGCCCACCCCCATGACGATGGACTCGAGCCTTTCAGCCGACGAGAAGTCGTCGTCGGCGAGGCGGGCCTCCACCGCTTCGAGCACCTCGGCGGCGGCGCGGCCCTTGACGACCGACTTCTGCCAGGCCTTCTCGTCGTAGGTGACCTCGGCGCACAGGATCCAGTCGATCCAGCCCTCCGCCTCGTCGAGATGCTCGATCCGCTGCTGGATCTCACCGGCGAGGGCCGCCACGATGTCACGGTCGTAGCGCTCGGGCGGCCACGCACGGCCCGAACCGGCGAGGAACGGCTCGGCGCGGTCCGCGAACTGCTCGGGCGTCAGCGCCTTGATGTAGGCGGAGTTGATGTGGTCGAGGCGGGCCGGATCGAAGAACGCGGGTGCGGGTTTGACCGCATCGAGATCGAACAAGGCGACGATCTCGTCGATCGGCCGGATCTCCACCTCGTCGGGTGGTCCCCAGCCGAGCAGGGCCAGGTAGTTC